>NZ_JBSGXB010000236.1:0-12383 GCF_053609185.1 Streptomyces sp. NPDC054956
GCGTCCGGCCGCGATCATCCGCGACCTCGACCTGCTCCGCCCGATCTACGCCCAGACCGCCGCGTACGGCCACTTCGGCCGCGAGCTGCCGGACTTCACCTGGGAGCGCACCGACCGCGTCGACGCCCTGCGCGCCGCCGCCGGCCTGTAGGACCCCGTAGCACCCGCCGTACGAACGGCCCCGGACCCTCGCGGTCCGGGGCCGTATTGCGTTGGCGCGGCCGGTCCCCGCGCGGATAGCCTGGCGCAGCCCTCCCGGTGCGAGGGGCGACGGCTTCATCTGGAGCGGGGCGCGAGCCCCGTGTTGAAGGACGGCAGGACCCGCCGCCGCCCGGCCCGATCTCGGGAGAGGCGCCCCCGGCATCCGCACCACCCGCACCGGGCCCGCCGTTGTCGGTGAGGTTTGGTAAGAATGCGGGTGTGAGCAGCGCGAACGAGTCTGAGCAGCGGGGTGGGGACGACGGTCCCGGCGGTCCGCCGGAGCAGCTCGCGCTGATGCGGGAGATGGTCGCCGAGGCGAAGGCCAAGGCGCCGAAGGCGAAGCCCCGTACCTGGCGCGGAGCCGCCGTGGCCGAGGAGCTGCCCGTCGCCCGGGTCCTCGTGAACAAGGGCGTGCTCCACCTCGACCGGCTCTTCGACTACGCGGTACCCGCCGAACTCTCCGAGACCGCTCAGCCCGGCGTCCGGGTCCGCGTCCGCTTCGGCGCCGGGGGCCACCGGGTCCACGGCGGCCGCCGGGAGGGCGGCGGGCTCATCGACGGCTTCATCGTCGAGCGCCGCGCCGAGTCCGACTACAACGGCGCGCTCGCGGCCCTCGCCCAGGTGGTCTCGCCCGAGGTCGTCCTCGGCCCCCGCATGCTCGCGCTCGCCCGGGCCGTCGCCGACCGGTACGCCGGCTCCCTCGCCGACGTGCTCCAGCTCGCGCTGCCCGCGCGCAGCGCCCGCGCCGAGGCCAAGCCCTCACCCGAGCCGCTGCCCCCGCCCGCCGCACCCGAGCCCGCGGGCTGGGAGCGGTACGGTTCCGGCCCGGCCTTCCTGCGGGCCCTGGCCGCCGGCTCCGCCCCGCGCGCCGTGTGGACCGCGCTGCCCGGCCCCGGCTGGGCCGACGAACTCGCCCGCGCCATGGCCGCGACCCTGGCCTCCGGCCGCGGAGCCCTCGCCGTGGTCCCCGACGGGCGCACCGCGGCCCGTGTCGACGCCGCCCTGACCGCGCTGCTCGGCGAGGGCCGGCACGCGCTCCTGACCGCCGAGTCGGGGCCGGAGAAGCGCTACCGCGAGTGGCTCGCCGTCAGCCGGGGCTCGGTGCGGGCCGTGGTCGGCACCCGGGCCGCGATGTTCGCACCCGTACGGGACCTCGGGCTGGTCGCGATCTGGGACGACGGCGACTCCAGCCACAGCGACGTCCACGCCCCCTTCCCGCACGTCCGGGAGGTATTGGAGCTGCGCGCGGTCACCGACGGCTGCGCCTTCCTGGCCGGGAGCACCAGCTGCACGGTGGAGGCCGCGCAGCTCGTCGAGTCCGGCTGGGCCCGGCCGCTGGTGGCCGACCGCGAGACCGTACGGTCCTGCGCGCCTCGGATCCGGACCGTCGGCGACGAACTGCTGGCCCGGGACGGGGCGGCGCGGGCCGCGCGACTGCCGAGCCTCGCGTGGGAGACCGTACGGGAGGGGCTCAAGACCGGGCCCGTCCTCGTGCAGGTGCCCAGGCGCGGCTACGTGCCCCGGCTGGCGTGCGAGCGGTGCCGGACGCCCGCCCGCTGCAAGGTCTGCGCGGGTCCGCTGGAGGCCCCCGACGAGCGGGACCTGCACTGCGGCTGGTGCGGGCGCCAGGAGACCGCCTGGCACTGCGAGGAGTGCGGTTCGTTCCGGGTGCGGGCCCAGGTGGTCGGTGCCCGCCGCACGGCCGAGGAGCTGGGGCGGGCCTTCCCGGCCGTGCCCGTACGCACCTCCGGGCGCGACCACGTCCTGGACGAGGTCCCGGACCGGCCCGCGCTGGTCGTCTGCACGCCCGGCGCGGAGCCGGTCGCTACGGGCGCGGGGTACGCGGCGGCGCTGCTGCTGGACGGCTGGGCCATGCTGACCCGGCCCGACCTGCGGGCCGGCGAGGACGCGCTGCGGCGGTGGATCGCGGCGGCCTCGCTGGTACGGGGGGACGGGCAGGTGGTGGTCGTCGCCGAGCCCACGCTGCGGCCGGTGCAGGCGCTCGTGCGGTGGGACCCCGTCGGGCACGCGGTGCGGGAGCTCGCGGAGCGGGCCCAGCTGGGGTTTCCGCCCGTCTCGCGGATGGCGGCGGTGGCGGGGGGCAGTGCGGAGGCGGTCGAAGCCTTCCTGGCGGGGGCGGTGCTGCCCGCGGACGCGGAGGTTCTGGGGCCGGTGCCGGTGCATGTGCGGCGGGGGGAGGCGGCGGGGGAGCGGGCGCTGGTCCGGGTGCCCCCGGGCAGTGGTGCCGCCCTGGCGGCCGCCCTGAAATCGGCCCAGGCGGCCCGGATGACCCGGGGCGTCCCGGCGTCGGAGGCGGTCCGCATCCGCATCGACCCGCTGGACATCGGCTAGGCCCTGACCGGGCGCGGCGGGCGGGCCCTGCGGGGCTCGGCCCCCACCCGCCCTTCCACCGTTCCCCGGGCCGGCCCGGACCCGCGCCTCACACGCCGGCGGGGCTGGAGGGGCGCCGGGTCTCGGCCCGGACCCGCGCCTCAAACGCCGGACGGGCTGGAGGGGGCCCCGGGCTGCGCCCGGACCCCCTGGCGCGGAAGCCCCGGGAAGGGTGGGGAACGACACCGCCCTTCAGGGCGCGAGCTCGGGACGACGGACGCCCCCGGCGGGGCGACCGGGTGGGTCGCTTCGCCGGGGGCGGGGCCGTCGGGGGTCGGCGTCCCGACGGGTCAGCCGTTGCGGGGGCCCGGGAAGGCGGGGGAGCGGGCGGCCTGGGATTCCTCGCGCATCGGCTGCGGCGGGACCGAGCGGGCCGCCGGGACCGTGGGGAGGGGACCCAGGGTCCGGGTGGTCGTGCCCTCGGCCAGCGGCTCGCGCTCGGCGGACTCGGGGCTCTGCGCGCGCCGGGCGCCGTAGCGCCGGTGGACGGCCTGCTTGGTGACTCCGAGCGCCGAGCCGACCGCGTCCCACGAGAAGCCGAGCGAGCGGTCGAAGTCCACCGCGGCGGTGACCAGCGTCTCGACGCTGTCCCGCAGTTCCTGCGCGAGGCGGACGGTGGGAGCGGGTGCCCGGCCGTAGACGACGAAGCCCGTGGAGGGTCCCGAGCGGCGCGGGCGGTAGACGTTGCCGAGCTGGGCGGTGAGCGTACGCAGAGCATCCACCTGCCGGCGAACCCGCTCGATGTCCCGCACCAGGAGGTGCAAGCTGGCCCGTGCTTGGGCGTCGTGGGTGGCGTGGTCGGCCATGAAGAAGCCTCTCGAACCGGTGCTGAAGAGCGGATAGGGCCGCAGACACCGTTCTGTTTCGCGGCCCGTTTCGGTCAATCTCTCTTGACCAACGCGCCAGCGGGTGGGCAGGTCACGCTGTGGGGGCGTGTCGGCATATGCGAGGAGCGCGCGTGTGTGCGTACGCCCCCTCGCGCGAGCGCGGTATCGCAGGTGGGACGGTGGGCGGACAGACCATAGACTGGTGCGCTGCTGACAGCCGAGATAGCGAGGTAGACACCAGTGAAGCTCGTCTTCGCAGGCACCCCCGAGGTCGCCGTGCCCGCCCTGGACGCTCTGATCGCCTCCGGGCGTCACGAGGTCGCCGCGGTCGTCACCCGGCCCGACGCACCGGCCGGCCGCGGCCGCCGTCTCGTCGCCAGCCCCGTCGCCGAGCGCGCCGAGGAAGCCGGCATCGAGGTCCTCAAGCCCACCCGGCCGCGCGACCCGGAGTTCCAGGTCCGGTTGAGGGAGATCGACCCGGACTGCTGTCCGGTGGTCGCGTACGGCGCGCTGATCCCCAAGAGCGCCCTGGACATCCCGAAGCACGGATGGGTCAACCTGCACTTCTCGCTGCTGCCCGCCTGGCGCGGCGCGGCGCCCGTGCAGCAGTCGATCATGGCGGGGGACCAGGTCACCGGCGCCTCCACCTTCCGGATCGAGGAGGGCCTGGACACCGGCCCCGTGTTCGGGATCCTCACCGAGGAGATCCGGCCCACCGACACCAGCGGGGACCTGCTCACCCGGCTCGCCTTCGCGGGCTCCGGCCTGCTGGTCGCCACGATGGACGGCATCGAGGACGGCACCCTGCGCGCCGTCGAGCAGCCCGCCGACGGGATCTCGCTCGCGCCGAAGATCACCGTCGAGGACGCCCGGATCGACTGGACGGCGCCCGCGATGCGCGCCGACCGGCTCGTGCGCGGCTGCACCCCCGCGCCGGGAGCGTGGACGGTCTTCCGGGGCGAGCGGCTCAAGCTGGTCTCCGTGGGGCTCGTCACCGACCGCACGGACCTGGCGCCCGGGGAGCTGGGCGTCGCCAAGAACAACGTCTACGTCGGCACCGGCTCGCACGCCGTGGAACTGCTCTGGGTGCAGCCGCAGGGCAAGAAGCCGATGAAGGGCGCCGACTGGGCGCGCGGGGTGCGGATCGCTCCCGGCGAGCGTCTGGGCGCCGCCGACGTAGGCTGAAACATCGTTTCTTCGGTCCATCCCCAGCATTACGTAACCCCGGAGCACCTTCACGTGAGCGAACAGCCCCGTAGCCGACCGGCAGCCACCTCGGGCAAGGGCGGCGGCAAGCCGGCCAAGCCGGGCAAGCCGTACCGCCGGCCGCAGAAGGACCCCGTCCGCATGCTGGCCTTCGAGGTGTTGCGGGCGGTGGACGAGCGCGACGCGTACGCGAACCTCGTGCTGCCGCCGCTGCTGAAGAAGGCCCGCAAGGACGAGACCTTCCAGGCGCGGGACGCGGCACTGGCCACCGAGCTGGTGTACGGGACGCTGCGCCGCCAGGGCACGTACGACGCCGTCATCAAGGCGTGCATCGACCGGCCGCTGCGCGAGGTGGACCCGCCGGTCCTGGACGTGCTCTCGCTGGGCGCGCACCAGCTGCTCGGGACCCGCATCCCCACGCACGCGGCGGTCTCGGCGAGCGTGGAGCTGGCCCGGGTGGTGCTCGGCGACGGGCGGGCGAAGTTCGTGAACGCGGTGCTGCGGAAGATCGCCGCGCACGACCTGGACGGCTGGCTGGAGAAGGTCGCCCCGCCGTACGAGGACGACGCCGAGGAACACCTCGCCGTCTACCACTCGCACCCGAGGTGGGTCGTCAGCGCCCTGTGGGACTCGCTGGGCGGCGGGCGGGCCGGCATCGAGGACCTGCTGGAGGCCGACAACGAGCGGCCCGAGGTCACGCTGGTGGCCCGGCCCGGCCGGTCGACCACCGAGGAGCTGCTGGAAGCGGTCGGCGAGGACTCGGCGCTGCCGGGCCGCTGGTCCCCGTACGCGGTGCGGATGGCCGAGGGCGGCGAGCCGGGCGCGCTGGAGGCGGTCCGCGAGGGCCGCGCGGGCGTCCAGGACGAGGGCAGCCAGCTGGTGGCGATGGCCCTGGCGGCCGTACCGGTCGAGGGCCGCGACGCACGCTGGCTGGACGGCTGCGCGGGCCCCGGCGGCAAGGCCGCCCTGCTGGCCGCGCTGGCCGCGGAGCGAGGGGCGTTCCTGCTGGCCTCCGAGAAGCAGCCGCACCGGGCCCGGCTGGTCGAGAAGGCGCTCCACGGCAACCCCGGCCCGTACCAGGTCATCACGGCGGACGGGACCCGCCCGCCGTGGCTGCCCGGCTCCTTCGACCGGGTCCTGATGGACGTGCCCTGCTCGGGCCTCGGCGCGCTGCGCCGCCGCCCGGAGGCGCGCTGGCGCCGCCGGCCGGAGGACCTGGAGTCCTTCGCGCCGCTGCAGCGCGGACTGCTGCGCGAGGCCCTGTCGGCCGTCCGCGTGGGCGGGGTCGTGGGATACGCGACGTGCTCCCCGCACCTGGCCGAGACCCGTGTGGTGGTGGAGGACGTACTGAAGGGCCGGGGCGCCGGCGCCTCCCCGGTCTCGGCGGAGCTGATCGACGCGCGGCCGTACATGCAGGGGGTGCCGGCACTGGGCGACGGGCCGGACGTACAGCTGTGGCCCCACCTGCACGGGACGGACGCGATGTACCTGGCGCTGCTGCGCCGGACCGCTTAGTACGCAGCCCGCCGGCGGGGTCCGTACGGGGTTCCGCCGGGCCGGTGTTCACGTCGTGGGCGGGAGTTTCGGGGTAGTGGCCGGAACGGTTCGGCGGCATGGCACGCTTGGGGCATGGCCGTTCAGATCAATCCCAGCATCTTGTCCGCCGACTTCGCCCGGCTCGCCGAGGAGGCGAAGGCCGTCCAGGGGGCGGACTGGCTGCACGTCGACGTCATGGACAACCACTTCGTCCCGAACCTGACGCTCGGCGTGCCGGTCGTGGAGTCGCTCAGCCGGGCGACGGACATCCCGCTCGACCTCCACCTCATGATCGAGGACCCCGACCGCTGGGCCCCCCAGTACATCGAGGCGGGCGCGGGCTCGGTGACCTTCCACGCCGAGGCCGCCGCGGCCCCCGTGCGGCTCGCGCGGGAGATCCGGGCCAAGGGGGCCCGCGCGTCCATGGCGCTGAAGCCGGCGACGCCCATCGAGCAGTACGAGGACATCCTCCCCGAGCTCGACATGCTGCTGATCATGACGGTCGAGCCCGGCTTCGGCGGGCAGCCCTTCCTGGACATCATGCTGCCCAAGATCCGCCGTACCCGGGAGCTGATCTCCAAGCACGGTCTGGAGCTGTGGCTGCAGGTCGACGGAGGGGTCTCCGCCTCGACCATCGAGCGGTGCGCCGAGGCCGGCGCGGACGTGTTCGTCGCGGGCAGCGCCGTCTACGGAGCGGTCGACCCGGCGGCCGCGGTGCGTACGCTCCGCGAGCAGGCGGGCGCGGCCATCGCGGCGGCGCCCTGGGCTTGCGACCACTGAGACAAGGCTTGGTG
This sequence comes from Streptomyces sp. NPDC054956, assembly GCF_053609185.1. Lineage (NCBI taxonomy): Bacteria > Bacillati > Actinomycetota > Actinomycetes > Kitasatosporales > Streptomycetaceae > Streptomyces > Streptomyces sp. NPDC054956. Next base: position 6,956 of record NZ_JBSGXB010000236.1, read on the forward strand.
AACAGCTCGGTGAACGGAAGCTGTCCAGGCTGATCAACGGCCGTCGGATCTGACAGGATGAACGGCGAGTCGAGAGTGTGAACAGCAGTGAGGAGAACGCGGTGTCTGCAATGTCGGCGGGACGGTCAGCCCTGCGGATGGGACCCGCGGAGCTGGTGCAGGCGGCGGCCATGGCGCGCCGCTTCTACCTGGAGGGGAAGTCCAAGATCCAGATCGCCGAGGAGTTCGGCGTGAGCCGCTTCAAGGTGGCCCGGGTCCTGGAGACCGCTCTGGAGCGCGACCTCGTACGCATCGAGATCAGGGTGCCGGCCGAGCTGGACGCGGAGCGCTCGGACGCGCTGCGCGCCCGGTACGGGCTGCGGCACGCCGTCGTCGTGGAGTCCCCCGCCGACGCCACCGAGGACGCGCCGGACCCGGAGAACCTGGGCGCCGTCGCCGCCGATCTGCTGGGCGAGCTCGTCAACGAGGGCGACGTACTGGGCCTCGCGTGGGGGCGCTCGACCATCCACATGGCCGCCTCCCTGCACCGGCTGCCTCCCTGCACCGTCGTCCAGCTGACGGGCGTGTACGACGCCGGGACGGCCGAGCGCGGGTCCGTGGAGGCCGTGCGCAGGGCCGCCCAGGTCTCGGGCGGGGACGCGCACCCCATCTACGCGCCGATGCTGCTGCCCGACCCGGCCACCGCGGCCGCCCTGCGCAGCCAGACGGGGATCGCGCGGGCCTTCGAGTACTTCGACAAGGTCACGGTCGCCGCCGTCTCCATCGGATCGTGGGAGCCGGGGATCTCGACCGTCCACGACATGCTGAGCGACGAGGAGCGGGCGCACTACGCCTCGCTGGGCGTCGCCGCCGAGATGTCGGCCCACCTGTTCGACGCGGAGGGCCGCCGGGTCGGGCGGGACCTGGGCGAGCGCTGCATCACCGTGGAGGCGGACCGGCTGCGCCGGATCCCCGAGGTCGTCGCCATCGCCGGCGGACTGCGCAAGGCCTCCGCGATCGGGGCGGTGCTGCGGTCCGGGCTCGTCACCAGCCTGGTCACCGACACGGCCGTCGCGGACTACCTGCTGACGGAATCCCAGCCCGGGCTGCGTCCGGCGCTGGAGCGGGCCGACCCCGACGACTGACCCCCGACGGACGAGGGGCCGGATTGGTCCGATTGTCCGGACCGAGGGCGTCCGGACGCGCACCGCGGAACCCCGCGGACGCGGATGGTGCCGTAATTGAGATCCGAACGGCGGACCGTTCGACGGCCCGCGGGGCGCATACTGGGTGCAATGACAAAGTCAGCAGTACCTCGCCGCCATTTGCCGTCCAGCCCGTTCAAGGCCCCCGTGGAAGCGCCGCTCCGGCACTTCAGCGTCGGCGACCGGGTTACTCACGATGAGCACGGCCTCGGCCGTGTCGTCGCCGTTGAGGAGGGGATCGCTGTCCTCGTTGAATTCGGGCCGGAGGTCCGCAAGCGCATCCTGAGCCCGTACACCAAGATGGCCGCGCTCTGAAGCGAGCGCGCGATTCGCGGGACAATGGGATATTTGGCACGATCGGTGCATGATCTTTCGGAACGTGCCCCGATCGTTGCTGCGTGTACTGGGGGCCGTGTTCCTCTGTGCGGCGCTGGTCGGTGCGGTGGGCTGCAGCGGGGAGAAACCCGCGCCCGCCGCCGCGACCACCGGTGCCGCTAGTTCCGGTGCCGCGAGCCCCGGTGCCTCCAGTCCCGGTGACGCAGACGTCGCCCCGAGCGGGGCGGCGAGTTCCGCCGCGCCCGTGCCGACGCCCGGGTGGGCGAAGGGGATGGCCACCGTACGGGTCGGCGCGCTGCCGCAGCAGGCGCGGGACGTGCTGGCGCTGATCGACAAGGGCGGGCCGTACCAGTACCGGCAGGACGGGACGGTCTTCGGCAACTTCGAGAAGGTCCTGCCCAAGCAGAAGCGTGGTTACTACCACGAGTTCACCGTGAAGACGCCCGGTGAGCGGGACCGTGGGGCCCGCCGGATCGTGACCGGCGAGGGCGGGGAGTTCTTCTACACGGACGACCACTACAAGACCTTCAAGGCGGTTCTCCGATGAGCCTGGACCCGCAGCCGCTCGCCCCCGCCGTTGCCGCCGCCGAAGCCGAGGGCTGGCAGGTGCTGAGGCTGGACCTCGACGGGGTGCGGAGCAAGGCGGAGCTGATGCGGCGGTGTGCGGGCGCGCTGGAGGTCCCCGAGTACTTCGGCGGGAACTGGGACGCGCTGGCCGATGCGGTGCGGGACCTGTCCTGGCTGGGGGAAGCCCCGGGGCGGCTCCTGGCCGTCACGGCCTGGGGGGCTTACGCGAAGGAGCGGCCCGACGACTGGGAGACCCTGCGGGAGATCCTGGAGGAGGCCGTGGACTTCTGGCGGGAGGACGACGGGGCCGGGCCGGCGCTGACCGTGCTGCTGGCGGAGTCGCCGCGCGGCAGGGGCCGGCGGAAGCCGGCCGGGGGGCGCTGAGCGCTCGAACGCCGGCGGGCTGAACTTCGGGCGCTGCCCCGGCCCCGCGTGTCCGCGGGGCCGGGGCGGTATCAGCCCTTCGGGATCCAGGGTGGGGTCTGGCCCCAGGACCAGACGGGGATGGCGGCCGCGTCGACCGGGGGTGGGTTGGGGCCCGAGTAGATCAGGGCCATGCGGGTGCCCCACTCGATGTAGTACGCGAAGACCGCGCGGAACTCCGGGTCGGTGGGCAGGCCCACCTCGTCGGCGGTGTCCATGAGCAGGTCCACCCAGCGGCGGCGCTGCCGTTCGGTGATCGCGCGGCCCAGGTGCTTGGTGGCCATGTGCTGGTGGCCGCCGTGGGCCGCGGTGTACTGCTTCGGGCCGCCGAAGACCTCCGCCAGCCAGACCGAGACGTGCCGGGGGTGCTCGGAGTCCATGCCGGCGAAGACCGGGGCCAGGATCTCGTCGCGCAGGGCGTGGCCGTAGAAGGCGTCGGTGAGGCGGTTCATCGCCTCTTCCCCGCCCATCCACTCGTAGATCGTGGGCGTGGTGTCGGACGTGGTGTCGGGTGTGGTGCTCATGACGGGCTGGAGGCCTTTCCCGGGCCGGCCACCTCGGTGACGAGGTAGTGCTGCATCTCCTCGATGGCCGTCACGTACGGACGGATCGCCGTGAAGAACGCCGGGAAGTGCTCGCCCTTGCGGAATCCGTTGAGATGGGCGTCGACCGAGGTCCACCGGATGCGCAGGATGTAGCGCTCGTGCTCCTCCTCGCAGCGGGCCAGTTCGTAGTCGATGCACTCCGGCGAGGCGGCCAGGGCGTCGGCGGCCCTGGCGTACGCGTCCTCGAAGGCCGGCTGGTCGTCCAATGCGATCCGGTAGCGGATGTATTCGACGGTGGTGGTCATGGTGTGCGTGCCTCTCCCTGGGGTCGGGCGTTGATCGCCGCTGGTCTGGGTCAGCGTTGCGTGATCATGCGCGGATTCGGGACCCTTTTCGGCGTTACGACCCAGACTTCTGGGAGTCGGCGGCCTCGTCGGCCACGTCCGGGCCCTCGGAGCGCACCCGCTGGACCCGGTCCAGGGACTCGCGCAGCTCCGTCAGCCAGGCGTCGGTGTTGCGTCCGACGAGGCGTACGCACCAGGCCAGCGCGTCGGCGCGGCTGCGGGCGACGCCTCCCGCGACCAGGGTGTCGAGGACCTGGCGCTCGGGCTGGCGCAGGCGGGTCATGACGGGGACCGCGAGGTGGGTGAAGAGGGTCCGGTCCTCGCCGGACTGGACGGCCCAGGACACCTTGCGGCGGTAGAGCTCCTCCGCCTCCCGCGCCACCTCGACGCGCTGCTCGCGGGTGCGCTCGCGGAAGGCGGCGGCCGACTCGGTGGCCGGGAGGGTTCCGACGACCGTGATCTCCTCCCGGTCCACCGTGACCGAGAGGAGGGACTCGTAGACGTCCACCGGCAGGCGCTCGGCGAACCAGGACCGGAGCTGTTCGTTCTGCTCGGATGTAATCATGTAATCAACGGTGCGTCCGGTGCCTGCTTGATCGCAAGCCTTCCGGGCCGTGTTCGCTGTCAGCCCATCGAGCGGTAGCGGTGGATCAGGGAGACCGCCATGGCCCCCTCGCCCACGCCCGAGGCGACCCGCTTGACCGAGTGTGCCCGTACGTCCCCCGCCGCGAAGACCCCGGGAACGCTGGTCTCCAGCGGGTACGGGGCGCGCTCCAGGCTCCACTCCGCCGGGAGTTCGCCGCCGTTGGAGATCAGGTCGGAGCCGGTGAGGACGAAGCCGTACTCGTCCCGCTCGACCACCCCGGCCAGCCACTGCGTGTGCGGGCGGGCGCCGATGAAGGTGAACATGAAGCGGGCCGGGATCTCCTTGTCCCCACCGGTCTCCGAGTCGTGCAGCGTCAGGCGCTCCAGGTGGTCCTCGCCGTCGAGGCGGACGACCGTCGTACGGACCCTGACCTCGATGTTGGGCGTGCGCTCGATCTCGTCGATGAGGTAGCGGGACATGCTGTCGTCGAGGGAGGCCGCGCGGACCAGGATCGTCACGCGGGCGGCGTACTTGGCGAAGTGCACCGCGGCCTGGCCCGCCGAGTTGGCGCCGCCCACGATGAACACGTGCTGCGAGATGCACGCCGAGCTCTCCGTGGTCGCCGCGCCGTAGTAGAGCCCGGCGCCCTCGAAGCGGTCCGCGCCCGGGGCGTCCAGGCGGTTGTACGAGACCCCCGTCGCCAGGAGCACCGTCTCGGCGCTGATCTCCGTACCGTCCGCCAGGGTCAGGATCTTGGCCGGGTCGTCCCGGGTCAGCGACACCACCTCGACCGGGTGCAGGATCTCGGCGCCGAAGCGGGCGGCCTGGATGGTGGCCCGGCGGGTCAGGTCGCCGCCGGAGAGGCCCGAGGGGAAGCCGAGGTAGTTCTCGATCAGGCTGGAGGTGCCGGCCTGGCCGCCCGGGGCACGGGAGTCGAGCATCAGCGTGGACAGGCCCTCGGACGCGGAGTAGACGCCGGCGGCGAGCCCCGCCGGACCGGCGCCGACGATGACGCACTCGTAGTGCGGGCGGGAGGCGGTGGTGGCCAGGCCCAGGCGCTGGGCGAGCTGGGTGTCGGTCGGGGCGGCGAGCACCGAGCCGTCGGGGAAGCGGACCAGCGGGAGCGCCGCGCCGGCCTGGGCGGCGGCGATCACGGTCAGCGCCTCCGGGTCCCGCTCGACGTTGAGGAAGCGGAAGGGCTGGCCGTTGCGGGTGAAGAAGTCCCGGACGGCGTGGGTGCCGGGGGAGACCAGGTGGCCGGCGACGATGATCCCGTCGTACGCCGGGCGGTAGGTGGCGAGCCAGTCCGAGAGCAGGTCGTCCAGGACGGGGAAGAGCCGCTCGTGCGGCGGGTCCCACGGCTTGAGCAGGTAGTAGTCCAGGCGGACCCGGTTGAAGGCGGTGATAGCCGCGACCGACTCGGCGTACGCGGTCAGGAGCACG
>NZ_JBSGXB010000237.1:0-12242 GCF_053609185.1 Streptomyces sp. NPDC054956
GCGGAGCCCCGGGGGGTCCCGGCCGGCCCGGGGAACGGGCGAAGGGCGGGGAGGGGACGAGCTCCCGCAGGGTTCGGGAGCGCCGGGACCGGGGGCGTCAGGAGGGCAGGGTGCGGGAGGCGCCGATCGGGAGGTCCCAGAGGGACTCGCGGGGCAGGCCCGCCCGGGCCCAGGCGGCCCGCACCCGGTGCAACGGCTCCATCACCGGCTCCGAGGACAGGGCGAAGGTCGCCCAGTGCATCGGAGCCATCCGCCGCGCCCCCACGTCGAGGCAGGCCTGCACCGCCTCCTCCGGATCCGCGTGGACCTCCCGCAGCCACCACCGCGGCGCATACGCCCCGATGGGCAGCAGCGCCAGATCGATCCCGGGATGCCGGCGCCCGATCTCCCCGAACCAGTGCCCGTAACCGGTGTCCCCCGCGAAGTAGACCTTCTGCGGCGTCGCGGCCCGCGGGTCGCTGAGGATCCAGCCGCCCCACAGGGTGTGGCACGCGTCGATCAGGGACCGCTTCGACCAGTGGTGCGCGGGCACGAACTCGAAGCGCACGCCGCACAGTTCGGCCGATTCCCACCAGTCGAGCTCGGTGACCCGGGTGAATCCCCGGCGCCGGCACCAGCGGGCGAGTCCGGCCGGGACGAAGAGGGCGGTGTGCCGGGGCAGCCGTTTGAGCGTCGGCGCGTCGAGGTGGTCGTAGTGGTTGTGGCTGATCACGACCGCGTCGACCGGCGGCAGTTCCTCCCACCGCACCCCGACGGGGGTCATCCGCGCCGGGGTCCCCAGGATCCGCCGCGACCAGACGGGGTCGGTCAGCACGGTCAGGCCGCCGATGCGCAGGATCCAACTGGCGTGCCCGGCCCAGGTGACGGACACCGTCCCGGCGGTGACGGCGGGCAGCGGGGCCGGCTCGTAGGGCAGGTCCGGGATGCCGCGCAGCCCCTCGGGGCCGGGCCGGAAGGCGCCCTCCCGGGCGAGCCGGGCGAACGCGCGCAGCCCCGGCAGCGGTGTGGTCAGCCGGTTCGCGAACGAGCGCGGCCACAGCCGGTGTTCACCCAGCGGGCGCACGACCGGTGCGGGCGGCGCGGCGGGCCGGACCGGCGCCTGCCGCACCGAGGCCGCGGCCCGGGCGACGGGTCCGCCCGACCGGATGTCCGCCCGCACGTCCGACCGCGCGTCCGCGGGCGCGTCCGTCTGATCCCTCATCGAGAAGTCTCCGTTCACCGGCGGGAGTCGGGTGGGGTTCGGCCGGGCGGGCCGGTCGGCGGTGTCAGTCGGACAACCCCGCCAGGACCGACCGGAGCCGCTCCAACGAGCCCCGTACGTACGGGAGTCCGAGGGGGTCGGCGGCGGTGAGCGCGGCGAGCCGCTCCTCCGGGGTGGCGCCCAGCAGCGGCCCGGTCGACAGCCGGACCCGCAGGGCCACCGGTTCGTCCGCGAACCGCTGCCCGCCGGGGGTCGGCGCGCCGAGCCTGGCGCCCAGCCAGTCCTCCAGCTCCATCGCGTCGCCGACTCCCTGCCGGGCGAGCCCCGCGCGCAGGGGCGTCAGGTCGGCGTAGAGGTGCCGGCCGGCCCGCGGGGGCCGGGCCAGCGCCCCCGCGGCCAGCAGCTCCCGGTGCGCGGCGCCGGCCACCGCTCCGTGCAGGGCCGCGGCCGAGGCGATGCGTCCGGCGACGGCGGGGGGCTCGTCGAGGGCGTGTGCGGCGGCCCCCGCGACGGGTCCCGCGACGAACCCGCCGGTGGCGGTGAGCACGTCGAGGGTGCGGGCCCGCAGCCAGGAGCCGTGCGGGGTGCCGGGGAAGCGGACGACGGCGGCGGGCCAGCCGGCGGGCAGCAGTGCGCCGGACAGGTCGAGGAGGACGGCGGTCTCGTCGGGCAGCATCTCGGCGGGGCTGAGCACGAGGGTGTCGTCCGCCCGGCCCCCGGTGCCGAGGACGAGGGTGTCGCGGGTCCGGCCGCCGGCCCCGGGGACTCCACGGCCCCCGCCGGCGCCGGCCGGCCGGTGGACGGTGTCGCGCCAGGTCTCGTCGCTGACGACGAACAGCCCGGCCGACGCGGCGGCCTCGCAGGCCTCCAGCAGCAGCTCGGGCGGGGGCACGGTGGCCGTCGGGTCGTCGGCCACGGACAGCAGCAGCACCCGCGGGTCGCCGCCCTCGGCACGCACCCGGCGCACGGTCTCCAGCAGGGCGTACGGGTCGGGTACGCCGCCGCACTCGGCCGGGGTCGGGACGTGGTAGGCCCGCCGTCCCAGCAGCCGGATCTGTGGCGTCCACCAGGCGGGACAGGGGCGCGGCAGCATGACGTCGCCGCCGTACGCGCCGAGCAGCGCGAGCAGCAGCGACGGCGCTCCGGGTCCGGCGGCCACGTGGTCGGGGTCGGTCGGCAGCCCTCTGCGGCCCCAGTGCCGGGCCGCCGCGGCCCGTACGGGGACTCCCCCGCCCGGGGGTTCGGGGGCCGAGCGCCAGGCGGCGGCCGCGAGGACTTCGTTGAGTTCGGGCAGGACGGGCAGGCCCGGCTGGGGAGCGTGCGGCCCGTAGCGGACCGGACCCCGGCCCTCGGCCGTCGTGCGCTGGATCCCCGACACCGCGCGCCACCTCTTCCTGCCGTCCCGCGCTCTCCAACCCTGCCTTTATACGGTTATTTGTCCGCACTCGCCCGTCGTGGCCGGGCGGCCGCCCTCAGCCGTCCCGCCCCAGCAGGGCGAGCAGCCGGGTCTGCGCGTTCGCCCCGGCCGGCACCTCCAGCGGAGCCGCGTACATGCCGCTCGCCGCCAGTCCGTCCGCGTAGGGCATGACCTCCTTGATGGAGAACTCGACGAGGCCGTCCGGCAGCCGTTCGTCGGCGCCGATGGCCCGCGCGAGGTCCCAGGCGTGCACGACGCAGTCGGCGGTCAGCTCCGAGCAGTACGCCGATCCGAGCGCGGGTCCGTACGAGAGCTTCACGGTCTTCTCCAGCGCCCCGGGGATCTCGAAGGCGGCGTGCGCCGCGGCCGAGGCCGTGTCCCAGGCGGCGCCGGGGTCCGTACCGAGGACGTCCCCGTTGAAGGTGGAGCCGATGTCCTCGACCGTGCGGCCGTCGGTGACCAGGGGCGGTATCCACAGCTGTTCGGCGGTGACGTGGTTGACCAGGTCGCGCACGCTCCAATCGGTGCAGGGCGTCGGCGCGTCCCACTGGGTGTCCTTGACTGCGTGCACGAGTCCGCCGAAGAGCCTCAGCGCTTCGGCGTGCGTGTCGAGCAGCGGGTCCGGCATCTGTCTCACCGTCCTTGGCCGGGGTCGTCCCCTCCCCGGGTTCACTCTCCTCGCACCTGCACTTCCCTGCCACCGGCCTGCCCAATCCCCTTGGCGCGCGGGGGTGGTGTCCACATGTCAAAACGCATATCTCATATGACGAACTGATCCTTTACGGTGGGACCAACGGTTCGACACCGCCTCACGAGCACTTCGACGACGAAGGAGCCAGTCCCCATGAACGCCACGAACGCTGCGGACGCCACGGACGCCGGGAAGGCCACGGACACCGCGCACGAGACCGCGGTCTACACCCACGGGCACCACGAGTCGGTGCTGCGCTCGCACCGCTGGCGCACCGCGCGGAACTCCGCCGCGTACCTGATCGGCGAACTGCGCCCGGGCATGGCGGTCCTGGACGTGGGCTGCGGTCCGGGCACGATCACGGCGGACCTGGCGGAGCTGGTGGGGCCGGACGGCCGGGTCACGGCGGTGGACGCGGCGCCGGACGTGATCGAGCAGGCCGCCGCGTACGCGAAGGAACGGGGCCTGGACAACGTCGAGTTCGCCACGGCCGACGTCCACGCGCTGGACTTCCCGGACGACTCCTTCGACGTGGTCCACGCCCACCAGGTGCTGCAGCACGTCGGCGACCCGGTCCAGGCGCTGCGCGAGATGCGCCGCGTGTGCCGGCCGGGCGGGATCGTGGCGGCACGGGACGCGGACTACGCGGCGATGACCTGGTACCCGCGGACCCCGGGGCTGGAGGAGTGGCTGGACCTGTACCGGCGGGTCGCCCGCGCCAACGGCGGCGAGCCCGACGCCGGACGCCGCCTGCGCGCGTGGGCGCGGGAGGCCGGCTTCACGGACACGACCTGCACGGCGACCTCGTGGTGTTACGCCACCGACGAGGAGGCCGCGTGGTGGTCCGCCCTGTGGGCGGACCGTACGACGGCCTCGGCGTACGCCGGGATCGCGACCGGCGGCGGACACGCGACGGAGACGGAGCTGGCGGCCGTCGCGGAGGCCTGGCACACGTGGGGCGCGTCCCCCGACGCCTGGTTCTCGGTCCTGAACGGCGAGATCATCGCCCGCGCCTGACCCCCGCGAGGGCAAACGGGCTCGCGCGGGCCCACGGGCTATCGCGGGCCCACGGGCTTACAGGGCCCCGGGCTTACGGGGTCGCCGGCTTACGGGGCCGCGGGGCTGCCGACGGGCAGCAGAGCGGGCCGCTTCGCCGTACGCCCGTCGCCTGAGGAGCGCCCGCGCAGCCGCCGGCCGATCCAGGGCCCGGCGAACCCGACGGCCCACCGCAGCTCCCCGGCGACGCCCCGCAGGCCGACCGGGCCGGCCACCGGCGCGCCGGGCAGCGGGCGGGTCCAGGAGTCGTCGCTGCCCCGCAGCCCCAGGGCGTGCGCGACACCGGCGGCGATCATCGCGTGGCCGCCCGGCGAGGCGTGCAGCCGGTCCGCGCTCCACATCCGGGGGTCGGTGGACGCCTCGTGGCGCGCGAAGTCGGCGACGGCCACCCCGTGCCGGCCCGCCGCCTGCCGGATCCGCTCGTTGAGCGCGTCCACGCGCGGGGCCGCGCCCTTGGCGAGCGGAACGAGCTTCGCTATGTCGGGGAAGGTGACGGTGGCGACGCGGGCACCCTGCGCGGTGAGCGCGGCGAACATCGCCTCCAGGTGCCCGGCGACCTCGTCGGCGTCGAACTTGGGCCGCAGCACGTCGTTGACCCCGGCGACCACGGTCGCCAGGTCGGGACGGAGCGCGAGGGCCGGCGCGAGCTGCCCCTCACGGACCCCGGCCGCGAGGCGGCCCCGTACGGCCAGGTTGGCGTACCGGACCTCGGGGTCGTGCACCGCGATCAGCTCGGCGAGCCGGTCGGCGCATCCGCGCAGCCCCGTACTGTCGTCACCGTCGCCGACGCCCTCGGTCTGGCTGTCGCCGAGGGCCACGTACCGCGTCCCGCGCGGGCTGCCCGCGTCCCAGCCCCGGCTCCGGTCCTGGATCGGGCCCTGAGCCTGAATCTGATCCCGGCTCGGACTCTGGTTCTGATTCTGGTTCCGCTCATCGACCGGCACAGTCGGCCCGCCTCTCGCTCAGGATGGTCGTGGTGCGCTCGTACCAGGCCCGGTTGGCCCGCTCGAACTCCAGGCCGCGCAGGCAGGTGAGGTACGGGCCGATCCGCTCGCCGTGGCGCAGGAACTCCTCCTCGGAGCGCTCCCCGCGCATCTTGCGCAGCAGCGCGCCGAACAGCTCGATCTTGGAGTCGGCGAAGGCCGCCCGCTCCGCGAGCTGCTCGATGAGGGCCTGCGTGTCGACGTGCTCGGCCGCCTGGACCTTCACGAGCAGGTCGTCGCGGATGAAGGAGGGCTTGGTGGAGGCGGCCGTGAACCGCTCCAGCTCGGCCAGTCCGGCGGCGGTGACCTGGTACAGGCGCTTGTTGGGCCGGGTGTCCTGGACGACCTCCCGGCCGGCGATGAACCCGGCCTGCTCCAGCTTGGTCAGCTCGGCGTAGACCTGCTGGGGCAGCGCGTGCCAGAAGTTGGCCACGCCCGTGCCGAAGGCCTTGGCCAGTTGGTAGCCGCTCAGTTCCTCGTCGAGCAGTGCCGCCAGTACGGCGTGACGCAATGCCACCGGTCCGCCTCCTCGGGTGCCTCGGGTCCGTTCACCACGGCGTCTTCTCAGGGACGCCCGGCCCATGATAGTCAAGAAACTGACTAATCACATCGGTGACTATCGAGGAGACCTCATGAGTACCGACACGAGCACCGCCGACCTGTTCCGCGCCGCCGTCGACCGTCAGGACCTCGCCGCGCTGGACGCGCTGTTCACCGAGGACGTCCGGCTCAACAGCCCGGTGAAGTCGAAGCCGTTCGAGGGCAAGGCGGCGGTACTGGCCCTCTTCCGGGTCCTCCTGCGCACCTTCGAGGACTTCCATTACGTCGGCCACTTCGACGGCAGCGTCCAGGGCGGCTCCGACGGGGCCGAGGGCCCGGCGACCGTGCTGCCCTTCCGGACCACCGTGAACGGCCGGCAGGTGCACGGCATCGACATGCTGCACCTCGCGCCCGGGGGCCTGATCAACGAGATCACCGTGATGATCCGCCCCCAGACGGCCGTGGTGGCCGTCGGCGAGGCGGTCCTGGCCGGCCTGATCGCCGACGGCCTCGTCCCCGACCCGACGGCGACCCGGGCGTAGGCCCCCACCCCGACCCCGGCGCCAGCTCGTTCCCCCTGGTCAGCGGCGCCCCTTGGGGTTTCCGCCGATGGGATCCGGCGACCGTGGTCGGGAAAGCGCATTGCGTGCGGGGGTGCCCGGGCATTGGATTGCCAAGATCAAGACGGCGGGATCGCTCCGGCGTCGCGAAGGGGGCGAAGCGAATGGCATCCATGCTCGAAGGCTGTACGCCGTGGCCCGAGGAGTTCGTCGACCACTACTGGGCGTCCGGTCACTGGCGCGGCACCACGCTGGACAACCTGCTGCGCGGCTGGGCCCTGCAGTACGGACCGCGGACCGCGCTCGTGCACGGCGACACCCGGGTCACGTACGCCGCCCTGAACCGGCGCGTGGACCGCATGGCCGCCGGCTTCCGGCTGCGCGGCCTGCGGCGCGGGCAGCGGGTCGTCGTCCAGCTGCCGAACATCCCGGAGTTCGTCGTCACCGTGTTCGCGCTGATGCGCGCCGGCATGGTCCCCGTACTGTGCCCGGTCGCGCACCGCGCGTCGGAGGTGTCCCCCCTCGTGCGGGTCACGCAGGCCACGGGATACGTCGGCCCCTCGGTGTACCGGGGCTTCGACCACACGGCGATGGCCGCGCGGATCGCGACCGAAGGTCCCTTCCTGCGCAGGGTGTTCCCCTTCGAGGCGCCGGGCACGTCCTCGCCGTACGGCGGCTTCACGACCGACACGGCGGGCTGCCACTACTTCCCGCTGGGTTCCCTCGACTCCCCGCCGGAGCCTCCGCTCGAACAGTGGGCCGGTCAGGTGGCGCTCCTGCTGCTCTCCGGCGACGGCTCCGCGGGGCCCGGGATCGTTCCGCGCACCCACAACGACTACGCCTACCAGGCGCGGGCCGCCGCCGAGCTGGTGTCGCTGACCGAGGACGACGTGTACCTCGCCGTGCTGCCCGCCGCGTCCAACTTCGCCTTCGGCGCCCCCGGCATCCTCGGCACCCTCACCGCCGGCGGCACCGTGGTCCTCGTCGAGGACCCGGACCCCGCCGCATGCCTCGCGGCCGTCGAACGGGAGCGGGTCACCGTCACCGCGGTGGTGCCCGATGTCGCCCGGAACTGGCTCGACGCACTGCCCGCGGTCGGGGCCGACGTGAGCAGCCTGCGCCTCCTGCAGGTCGTGGGCGCCCCACTGGACCGGGCCACCGCCGAGCGGATCGGCCCCGAACTGGGCTGCCGCCCGCAGCGGGCCTCCGGCACGGCCGAGGGCCTGCTCACCTTCACCCGGCCCGCCGATCCGGAGGAGACCGTGCTCGGCACGCAGGGCCGTCCGCTCTCCCCCGACGACCAGATCCGCATCGTCGACGCCGAGGGCGAGGACCTGCCCGCCGGGGAGCCGGGCGAACTCCTGATCCGCGGCCCGTACACCCCGCGCGGCCACTACCGGGCGCCCGACCACAACGCCGACGCCTTCACCACCGACGGCTACCTGCGCACCGGCACCCTCGCGCGGCGCACCCCGGAAGGCGACCTGGTCGTGACCGGCCGCCTCTAGGCCGCGGTTCCTTCCCGCACCCCGCACCCCGCACCGGATGCCCCGGATCACTCCCCCGGCGGGCGCATGCGGAAGTTGTACCGGGGCGGCAGCGGGCGGTCCGTGAGCGCGGACCAGACCTCCGAGAGGACCTCCTCGCCCTCGCGGAGGTCGGGCAGTTCGAAGCCCTCCTCGAAGACCCGGCGGGCCGCCCCCACGTGCCCCTCCGCCGCCAGCAGCCGGGCCGCGGCCAGCCGGAAGCGGCCCTCGTCGCGCAGGGCGGGCCGCAGGCGGTCCCACACCGAGCGGGCCTGCGGCAGCAGCCCCGCGGACAGCAGGGCCTCCAGCGCCTCCCGGCCCAGTGCCGATTCGGCGGCCAGCCAGCCCTCGCCGCCCCGGCTCTCCTGGGTCAGGTCCTCGAAGGCCTCCTCGTACCAGCGGGCCGCCCGCGCCGGGTCTCCGGCCAGGTCGTCCGCGACCGCCAGGCACCGCAGCAGCGGCCACCGCGAGGGGGCCAGGGCCAGCCCTCGCTCCCAGCTGCGTACCGCCTGCGCGATGTCGCCGGCGTGCCACTGCGCCACCCCGAGGTGGTACTCGGTCAGCGGGTCCGCCCGGGCCGTCTCCAGCATGTCCCGCCAGTGCGGGGCGACCAGGCTCGGGCCGGGCGGGGCCACCCTGCGCGGGGCGGGGAAGACCCCGGTGCGCCACAGCTCCAGCCACGGCGCCTGCTCCTCGCCGAGCGTGTCCTCCCCGAACGGGGTGCCCGGCAGCTTGTGGCCCCCGCAGAGCACCTCCAGCGCGCCCCAGCCGGAGCCCGCCGCCAGCCGCTCCCCCGGCTCGGTGTCGGCGCACCCGCGCCACGCCCCGTACGCCGCGTCCACGTCCGCCCGGGGCAGCGCGGACTCCAGCGCCGCCTCGGCCGAGGCCCGCGCCGCGGCCCAGTCCTCGCCGTGCACCGCTGCCGGGTCCGCGGACAGCGCCCCGTAGGCCTCCAGCCAGCTGAACTCCGCCCCGGCCTCGAGCCGTACGTGCTCCAGCTGGGTCCGGGCCAGCCCGGCCTGGATCTCCGCGTACCCGCCCGTGCCCGGTTCGGTCAGCCACTCCTGCCAGCGCCGGCCGCCCTCGCCCGCGCCCCAGACGAAGAGCTTGCGGCCGCGCAGCCGGGCCGTCGAGCTCTGTACGAGACCCCGCCCGTCCGCGCCGAGGGAGGCGATCCAGGGCCGGGCCCCGCCCTCGACCTCGTAGAAGAAGTCCGCCGGGTACTCGCTGCGCAGCGGGTACGTGCGGTCCGCGTCCCGCCACCGCGGTACGGGGACGCGCCGCAGGGAGCGCTCGTACCCGAAGTGCCAGGCCTCGTCGGCGGGGGCCAGGACGCGGGTGCCCTCGTCCTCGGGCACGGCGATGTTGGACCACCAGTAGACGGGCGCGGGCCGCTCGTGCGGATTGCGCACGCGGACGCCGACGTAGAGGAACTGCGAGTCCTCCGGGAGCCACAGGTCCACCTGGAAGGGCAGGTCGCGCAGCCGCTCCCACTCCCACAGCCGCACCATCACACCCCCGTCGGGAGCCGGTACGAGAGCCGCGTGCAGCGGGGCGCAGGACAGGGTGGTGTGGCCGGTCGCGCCGAGGTTCCACTCGATGCCGCCGGAGAACCAGGCGCCGTTGAGCGCGAAGTTGGCGGGCTGCAACACCGGGTTGCGGTAGAGGAGTTCACGGCCGGTGGGGAGGTGGACGAGCGAGTGGACCCGGCCGCCCAGGCCGGGCAGGACGGTGACGCGCAGATGCGCGTTCTCGATGACGATCGTCTCGATCTCGCGCTCGGCCCGCTGCCGCCGGTAGCCGTCCCGCACCCGGACGGGCAGCAGCGAGCGCAGCGGTTCGTAGCCGATCTGGCGGGCCATGTCGCGCGGCAGGCCCTCGCGCGACCGCTCGTCCAGCACGTGCACCCCACCGGGTGCGCGTAGGGCGGGCAGCGGGTTCTCGGGTCCCAACGGGGCTGCGGGAAGGGTCAGTACGGAGCGGCGGACGGTGGTGGCCATGGGGAAATGGAACACGCCAGGACGGCCGGTGCACAGGGATTCGGCGCATCACCACCGGTCAGGATTACGCAAAGCCCTTCGGAGCTCCGGGCGTTGATCCACAATGGGTTCATGAGCGAGCGCAGCAGACGGGGCGAGTTCTTCGGCGGAGCCGAGGCCGAGAACCAGTTCCTGGGACGGCCCAGAACCGGTGACGAGCGTCCCATGCTCGTATCGATGCTGGGAGCGCAGCGCGCCACGCTGGAGCTCAAGTGTGCCGGCCTCGACGAGGAGTTGGCTCTGCGGTCGGTGGATCCGTCCACGCTGTCGCTGCTGGGGCTGGTGCGCCACCTCGCGGACGTGGAGCGCCGCTGGTTCCGGAAGGTGCTGGCCGGGGAAGAGGCCCCGCCGCTGTTCTCCTCGCCGGACGATCCCGACGGCGACTTCGACGGCGCGGTGGCGGAGCCCGGGGCGGCCGAGCGGGCGTGGGAGGCGTGGCGGGCCGAGGTGGCGTTCGCCGAGCGGTTCACGGAGCGGGCCCCGGACCTGGACGTGTCGGGGAAGGACGGCTGGCTGGGCGAGATCTCGCTGCGCTGGGTCCTGATCCACATGATCGAGGAGTACGCGCGCCACAACGGCCACGCCGACCTGCTGCGCGAGCGCATCGACGGCGCGATCGGGGTCTGACGGCGGGGCCGCCGGGGCCCGCGCGGGTGACCGGGCCGGGCGGGCCCGGGGTGCGGGCCCGCCGCGCGCCCCCGGCCCCGGTCCGGGCCTACGCGAAGGCCCCCGCCACCAGGTCCGCGAGCAGTGCGCCCGCGCGGCCGTCCGGGTCCAGGTCCGGATCGTAGATGGTGACGTTGAGGCCGACGCAGCGCGGTGAGCTGATCAACACACCGAGCAGTTCGGCGAGTTCGTCGGGGATCAGGCCGCCCGGGTCCGGGCTGTCGACGGCCGGCATCACCGTCGGGTCCAGTACGTCGGCGTCCAGGTGGACCCAGAACCCGGCGGTGGCCGGGGGCTGGAGCCCCGTCAGGGCGGTCCGGGCCACGGGGCCCGCGCCCCGGTCCCGGATCGCTCCGACCGTGGCGGCGAAGATCCCGGCGGCGCGCAGTTCGGGGAGGTCCGGGTCCCCGTCGCGCAGCCCGAAGAGCCGTAGGTCCTCGTCGCGCAGGTAGGGTCCGAGGCCCTCCAGGTCGGCGAGGCCGGCCTGGCCCCGGCCGGTGGCCAGGGCCAGCTCCTCGCCGCCCGCCGCGCCGACGGGCCCGTTGACGGCCTCGTTGCCGGGGTGGCGGAAGTCGGCGGAGCCGTCGATCGCCGCGATCCCGTACCGCCCGATGCGGCGCATGGCGAGCGAGGCGCCGAGCTGGATGGAGCAGTCGCCGCCGAGGACGACGGGGAACTCCCCGGCCCTCAGGTGGCCTTCGATCCGGTCGGCGAGGGCCACGGTGTACGCGGCGAGGGGCCCGGCGTGGAACACGCCGTCGCCCTCCTTCCAGTCGCCCCGGTCGTAGCGCGGCGGGACGACGACCCCGCCCTCGCGCGCGCCGAGCCGGGCCAGCAGGCCCTGTTCGCGCAGCGCGCCGGCCAGTTTGTAGACACCGGGTACGACACCCGGCGCGGGCGGCCGGAGCCCTAGGTTGGACGGCGCGTCGAGGAGCACGAGGGTTCGCATGCACTCATCCTGTGCGATGCCGGGCCCCGGGAGGAGGTTTTCGGCCGCGCTCGCCCGACGCTCACCGCGCGCGCCTGCCGCCGTCGACGTGCCGGAACCCCGGCGGGGGCCCTTCCGGCCCGCGAGCGGCGAAGGCCGGGGCTGGGCCGTCCCTTTCGGATCTTGCCGCGCCCCGCCGGCGGCGGCCCGGGCCCGCGCGGCGGAAATCGATCGGCCGGCCGGTGCTGCGTATGGCACCATCTCCGACGTGATCAAGGACGAGGACCAGGGAATACGCCTGCTGGCGGCCGACAACAACGCCCGGTGGTGCGAAGCCGTGTGCCGCGCGCACGGGCTGGACGTCTCGTTGGGCGAGCACCTGTGGACCAGCCCCCGGCGGACCCCGCCCTACTACCCCGACGCCGTGACCCTGCGCCCGCAGGTGCCCGAGGCCGAGGTCCTGACCTGGATCGACACCGACGGCCCGGGCTGTTCCGTGAAGGACAGCTTCGCCGACCTGGACCTGGCCCCGGACGGCTTCGAGGTCCTCTTCGACGCCCAGTGGATCCACCGCCCGGCGGACGCGCCGGCGGTCCTGCCCGCACCGGCGGACGAACCCGGGCTCGACTGGAGCC
>NZ_JBSGXB010000238.1:0-12114 GCF_053609185.1 Streptomyces sp. NPDC054956
CTTCCCTCCCCCCTCACCCCCTTCTGGGAGCTCTTCGTGCCCCGACCCTCCCGCCCATCCCGGCCCTCCCGCCCCTCCCCGCTGCGCCGGGCGGCGGCCCTGCTCGCCACCGTCGCCGCCCTCGTGATCGCCGCGCCCGCCGCACCCGTGGGCGCCGCGTCCGTGCTGCCCTCGCTGCCCGCGCGCAATGCCGCCGGGCTGACCCTGCGGAGCTGGTCCGTGGCCCCGGGGCAGAGCGAGCGCATGGGCGACGCCTCCGTGACCACCCCCGCGATCTTCGCGGCGCACGGCGGGACCCCGTCGATCGATCCGGTCCAGGTGCCGGTGCGGGTACGGATCCTGCTGCCGCAGGACTACCAGCGCGACCCGGCGCACCCCTACCCCGTGCTGTACCTGCTGCACGGCGGCACGGGCGACGTGGAGCAGTGGTCCAAGACCGACGAGGGCAACGTCACCGCGAACCTCGAGGGCTCGGCCTTCAAGGGCATCGTCGTGATGCCGGAGGGCGGCAAGGCCGGCTGGTTCAGCGACTGGCCCGGCCACACGGACGGGTTCTTCGCCCCGCAGTGGGAGACCTTCCACATCGGCCAGCTGGT
This sequence comes from Streptomyces sp. NPDC054956, assembly GCF_053609185.1. Taxonomy (NCBI): domain Bacteria; kingdom Bacillati; phylum Actinomycetota; class Actinomycetes; order Kitasatosporales; family Streptomycetaceae; genus Streptomyces; species Streptomyces sp. NPDC054956. The sequence goes on from NZ_JBSGXB010000238.1 coordinate 597, forward strand.
CCCGTGGATCGACGCGAACTTCAACACCGTGAAGTCGGCCTCCGGGCGGGCGATCGTGGGCGTCTCGATGGGCGGCTACGGGGCCCTGCGCTACGCCGGCCGCCACCCGGAGCTGTTCTCCGCCGTCGGGGCCTTCTCGGCCGGTACGGACATCTACGACCCGGGTGCGCAGAGCATCATCACCAACTCCACCTGGACGGTGGGGGCTTCGATCCTGTGGACCGGCCTGTTCGACGGGAAGTTCCGGGTGACCGGCGACACGGCGTACCGGATGGCCACGGTCTTCGGGCCGCCGAGCACCTGGCCCGGGCAGAACCCGGTCAACCTGGCGCTCGACGGCAAGTACGCCTCGTACGGCGGGAAGATGGCCCTGTACGCGGGCGGGGCGGGCGGTACCGGCGAGAAGGAGATCGGCGCCATGACGGCGGCCCTCCACCAGGACCTGAAGGACCGCGCGGTCACCCACCGCTACTGCCAGGGCGCGGGCGACCACGCGTGGCCCTACTGGGGCCCGGAGCTCAAGGACTTCGTGGCCTACGCCTACGGCACCGCTCCGGGCACCCCGGCCGCCCCGGCCCCCTGCCCCAACGGCTGGGGCGCCGAGACGCCGTAGTCCCGTACGGGCTAGGCGGTGGCGAGGTGCTCGGGCGCACCGTCCTGGCCGAACTGCGCGCCCTGCTCCCCGTACGTGCCGAACCACAGGAACGTCGGGCCCTGGTCCCCGTTGGTGCCGAACTGCAGGTACTGCGGGCCCTGAGCCTGCGGGGCCAGGTGCTCGGACTGGCCGTCGATGACGAACTGCCGTATCGGGTCCAGGTGTTCGAAGTTGCCGTCCTGGGCCTGCGGCGCCACGGCCGAGTGGTTGTCCGCGAAGGCCGGTGCCGCTCCCAGCGCCCCCAGGGCGAAGGCGGCGGTGGCGGCTATGGCGGCGGTTCTGAGGTTCATGACGGTCCCCCGGGTCCGGCCGGTCCTCGGTCGGGCCGGCTCGGGGGCCAGGCTGCCAGGACCGGGCGGAGTCCTGCAACAGCCGCCGCGCGGTGCTCGGCGGCCGCGACCCCGTCCGTCCCGTCGAGCACGACCGCGATCCCCTCGTGGGCCAGCGCCTCCTCGTGCCGGTACCCCAGCCTCGGGGCCAGCTCCAGAGCCTGCCGGTGCAGCCGCAGGGCCTCCTCGGGCAGGCCGGCGAGCCGGCAGGTCTCGGCGTAGCCGTTGAGGAAGCGGATCTTCCAGTGCTCCTCGAACAGCTCGTCCAGCAGCGCGAACGCCTCCCGGTGGCTGGCCAGCGCCTCCTCGTAGCGACCCATCCGGCGCAGGGCGACGCCCAGGCAGTTGAGGGACCACGCCTCGTTGTTCATGTGCCCGTCCTCGCGGGCCAGCGCCAGCGCCCGGTGCAGGTGCCCGACCGCCTCTTCGGGCTCCTCGCCCGCGATGGCCACGCCGAGGGTGATCCGGGCCGTCAGCCTGGGCGGCCACGAGGGGTCCGGGTGCGCGATGTCCAGCACCTCGCGGGCCTTGCGCGCCGCCCGTTCCCGGTCCCCCAGCTGCAGCAGCGCCCAGGCCTCGGACGCCGCCGCGTGGGCCGCACCCTCCGGGAAACCGGAAGCCTCGTACAACTTCCCGGCCAGCCCGAAGAGTTCGAGCGGCTCCTCACCGCCACCCTCCTCCCACCTCAAGTAGCCGCGGCGCATGGCCAGCTCGGCTTCCGAGCGGGTGTCCCCCGCCTCGGCCACCCGCAGTCCGGCCGCCTCGTACGCGGCCCCGGCCTCCGCCATCCGGCCCGCGTTGTAGCGGGCGAATCCCAGATCGCTGTAGGCGTCGGCCAGTTGCAGCGGATCGCCGATGCGCCGGGCGGCGTCCAGGGACCGCTCGAAGAGGTGGTTGAGGTGCGTCGTACCGCAGCGCCGGGCGAAATAGGCCCGCAGGAAGCGCGGGAGTTCGCACACGTGCGCGTCGGCCCCGACGGCGACCGCCGTCTCGAAGGCGGCCACCATGTTCTCGTACTCGGCGACCAGCCAGGCGAGGGCCGCGTGCTTGTCGGCGAACCGCGGCAGCGCGGCCGGGGGCCGGCCCGCGGTGGGCGGCCGGGAGGGCGACAGGACGGGCATCGCGGCGTCCGCCGCGGCCGCCGCGTGGACGTAGAAGTCGAGGAAGCGGCCCAGCGCCCGCTCCCGCTCGGCGGGCGGGTCCTGTTCCGCGCAGGCCTGCCGCGCGTGCTGGTGCACCAGGTCGTGCAGCCGGTAGCGGCCCGCCTTCGGCTGCTGGACCAGGTGCGCGTCGACCAGGTCCTCCAGCATCTCCCGGGCGCCGCGCAGGGGCACGTCCGCCAGCGCCGCCGCCAGGTACTCGTCGAAGGATCCGCCGGGGAGCAGGCCCAGCATCCGGAACAGCCGGGCGTGCGCCCGGTCCAACTGCCGTACGGACATGGCGAACGCGGTGTCGAACTCGCTGGAGCCCTCCGCCAGCCGCTCCACGAGGATGCCCACGGTCCAGCCCGGCCGGTGCCGCAGCCGGGCCGCGGCCAGCCGCAGGGCGAGCGGGAGACGGCCGCACAGCCTGAGCACCTCGGCGGCGGACTCCGGTTCGCGGGCGAGGCGGCCTTCGGGGCCGCCGGCGTCGCCGCTGGCACGGGCCAGCAGCTCCGCGCTCTCCTGCGGACTCAGCACGTCCAGCGAGACCGGGGGCACCTCGTCCAGGCCCAGCAGCCGGTTGCGGCTCGTGATCAGGACGACGGAAGGACCCGCGCCGGGCAGCAGCGGACGGACCTGGTCGGCGTCGGCGGCGTTGTCGAGGACCACGACGGCCCGGCGTCCGGCCAGTTCCGACCGCCAGCAGGCGGCCAGCTGTTCGATGCCGCTCTGCGGTACCCGCTCGGGCGGGACGTCGAGGGCGCCGAGCAGCATCCGCAGCGCGGAGTCCGGGTCGAGCGGCTCCCGGCCCTCGGTGAATCCGTGCAGGTCCACGTAGAGCTGCGCGTCGGGGTAGTCGGCGGCGAGCCCGTGCGCGGCGTGCACCGCGAGGCAGGTCTTCCCGACGCCGGCCATCCCGTCCACGGCGACCACCTGGTGGCCGTCCAAGGCGGCCAGCACGGAAGTCAGTTGTTCCTCCCGGCCGGTGAAGTCCGGTACGTCGCGCGGCAGATCGTTGCGGGGCGGTCTCGGGACCACCTGCCGGCTGGCCTTCGGGGGCGCCGGCAGCGGGTTCGAGGACCGTTCCCACAGCGGGCGCAGCGGGCGGGGGTCGCGTTTGACGAGACGGCACAGGGCGATGACCGCGGGCCAGGGCGGCACGGTCTGGCCGCCGAGGTAGCGCGACAGGGAGGACGAGCTCAGCCCGGTGTCCCTCGCGAGCGCCCGTACGCCGAGCCCGGACAGTTCCTGGAGCAGTCGCAGCCGGGCCGCCAGTTCCTCCTGCGGGTCGGCTCCGGCCGACCCGTGCTCCGCGTGTTCCGCGTTCACCGTTCCCCCGCTTCCCCTGTCCCACCGTCGCGAAATTATCCCGAGCCGGTTCTCCGCTGGTCAATGGCGTTCCAGGTGTCCCACGGCGTCCCATCGCCGTCGCCGTGGCGGGCCGGGGAGGCTGTTATGGGGTCACGCCCCGAGGGAACGGGGCGCACACCGGAAGAGGAGCGGATCATGATGCAGTCCCGTATGAAGAACCCCGCGGTCGTCCTGTCCGACGCCATGCAGCCCATCCTGCAGATCATGAAGGTGGCCCAGTCCGGCGGGGTGGAGGCCCAGACGCTGGAGCTGGTGCACCTGCGGATCAGCCAGATCAACGGTTGCAGCGCCTGCGTCGACGGCGGTGTCAGGACGGCCCGCAAGTCCGGGATGAGCGACGAGCGGCTGGCCACGGTGGCCGCCTGGCGTGAGGCCCCGTACTTCACCGACGAGGAGCGGGCGGCGCTCACGCTGGCCGAGGCGGCGACGCGGCTGGCGGACCGGCCCGACGCGGTGAGCGACGAGGTCTGGGACACGGCCGCCACCTACTTCGACGAGAAGCAACTGGCCGCGCTCGTCCTGATGATCGGCGTCACCAACATGTTCAACCGCCTCAACGCCACGACGCGCCAGATCGCCGGCGCGTGGGGATGACCGGCCCGGCACTCCCCCGCTCTTAGCATGACGCTGGATCCACGACCCCAACTGCCTTGAGGAGACCCGAAATGACGAACACCCAGAAGCCCGCCAAGAAGACCGCCGCGGCCGGCAAGGCGTCCGAGCGGTTCACGGAGGAGGAGCGCGCGGCGATGAAGGACCACGCCCAGGAACTGAGGGCGTCCGCGCGCCGCGGCTCCCGCGCCGACAAGGCGGCGGCGGAGGAAGCCGACGTGGTGGCGAAGATCGCCGAAATGCAGGACTCCGACCGGATCATGGCGGAACGGATCCACGCGATCGTCAAGGAGAACGCGCCGGAGCTCGCGCCGAAGCTCTGGTACGGGATGCCCTCGTACGCCAGGGACGGCAAGGTGGTCTGCTTCTTCCAGAGCGCGGAGAAGTTCAAGGCGCGCTACGCGACGCTCGGCTTCAGCGACCAGGCCCACCTCGACGAGGGCTCCATGTGGGCGACCTCGTACGCCCTGACCCGGCTGACGGCCGCCGACGAGGCGCGGATCGCCGAGCTCGTGAAGTCGGCCTCGAACTGACCGGCCGCCCCGCTCCGCCGCAACTGTCTCCGGGAGCCGTCCGCGAGCCTCGCACCCGACAGCGGCCCGGCCGGTAAGGATGACGGCCATACGGGTGCCCCCTCGCCCCGTCGGTCCTGTGAGGAGAACGCATTGCTCAAAGTGGAAACCGAGTACCGCGGAAGCACGATCCTGATCAGCGCGGCCGGAGACCTCGACGAGACCGCGGCCCCCGCGCTCCAGCGGGCGATGGACCGTGCCGTGGGCGGAGCTCAGGCGCTCATGATCGACCTGCACCAGGTGCCGTCCATGAACGTGGCCGGACTGCTCCACCTCCTCGACCTGCACCGGCGCGGGGAATGCCTGGGCCTGCGGGTCCTCGTCGTCGGCTGGCAGACCCAGCCGCAACAGCTCCTCGCCGCACTCGCCGGCATCCCCGGCCCCGGTTCCGCGACCGACAGGCGCTACGCCCTGGCCGGCTTCCGCAACCTCCTCACGCAGCGCGCACAACGCGCCCAGGACCTCGCCACGACGGCGTCCGCCGAGGCCCTGCACCGCTAGGGCGTGTCAGCTGAACGAGGGGATGATGTCGGAGCCGTACGCGTCGATGGTCGCCTCCCGGGCGTCGTGCATGTCGTAGACCGCGAACTGGTCGACGCCCAGGTCCCGCAGGGCGCGCAGCTTCTCGATGTGGGCCTCGGCCGGGCCCAGCAGGCAGAAGCGGTCGACGATCTCGTCCGGGACGAAGTCGGTGGACGGGTTCCCGGCGCGGCCGTGGTGGCTGTAGTCGTAGCCCTGGCGGGACTTGATGTACTCGGTGAGCGCTTCCGGTACCAGCCCGGAGTGCTCGCCGTAGCGGGAGACCAGGTCGGCGACGTGGTTGCCGACCATCCCGCCGAACCAGCGGCACTGGTCGCGGGCGTGGGCCAGGGCCGCCGCCGAGTCGTCGGCCGTGACGTACGCCGGGGCCGCCACGCAGATGGTGATCGAGGCGGGGTCCCGGCCGGCCTCCACCGCGGCCTGCCGCACCGCCTTGATCATCCACTCGGTGAGGTAGAGGTCCGCGAGCTGCAGGATGAACCCGTCGGCCTTCTGTCCGGCGAGCGCGAGGGCCTTGGGCCCGTACGCGGCCATCCACACCGGGAGCTTGCCGTCCGTGATCCAGGGGATGCGGATCGGGTTGCCGTCGACCAGCGCCTCGCGGCCCTCCGCCAGGTCGCGGATGACCTCGATGGCCTCGCCGAGCCGGGCCAGGGTGTTGGGGGCCCGGCCGGCGACCCGCATCGCCGAGTCGCCGCGGCCGATCCCGCAGACGGTGCGGTTGCCGTACATGTCGTTGAGGGTGGCGAAGGTGGAGGCGGTCACCTCCCAGGTGCGGGTGCCCGGGTTGGTGACCATGGGGCCGACGTGCAGGCGCTGCGTGTTGGCCAGGATCTGGCTGTAGATGACGAACGGTTCCTGCCAGAGGACCGCCGAGTCGAAGGTCCAGCCGTAGCGGAACCCGTTGCGCTCACCGCGCTTCATGAGGCTGACGACCTGGGAGGCGGGCGGATCGGTCTGCAGGACGAGGCCGAAGTCCATGCATGGCTCCTTGCTGCTGCGTGCGGGCTTGCGGCTTACAGGTACTGGCAGGTGGAGCGGTGGATGAAGGCCCCGTGGCCGGCCCGGCCGGTGAACTCACGCCGGTCGATGACCAGTTCGCCCCGGGACAGGACCGTGTCGACGCGTCCGGTGATCCGCTTGCCCTCGTACGCCGAGTAGTCCACGTTCATGTGGTGCGTCTCGGCGGAGATGACCTGCTCGGCGTGCGGATCGTAGAGGACGATGTCGGCGTCGGAGCCCGGCGCGATGGTGCCCTTCTGGGGGTAGAGGCCGAACATCCGGGCCGGGGTCGCGCAGGCGATCTCGATCCAGCGGCGGCGGCTGATGTGCCCGTCCAGGACGGCCTGGTGGAGGAGGTCCATGCGGTTCTCCACCCCCGGCAGCCCGTTGGGGATCTTCGAGAAGTCCCCGCGGCCCAGCTCCTTCTGGCCGCGGAAGCAGAACGGGCAGTGGTCGGTGGAGACCACCTGGAGGTCGTTGGTCCGCAGCCCCCGCCACAGCGCCGCCTGGTGCTCGCGGGGCCGCAGCGGGGTGGAGCAGACGTACTTGGCGCCCTGGAAGTCGGGCTCCGCCAGGTTGTCGGTGGACAGGAACAGGTACTGCGGACAGGTCTCGCCGAAGACCGGCAGGCCCTTGTCGCGGGCCGCCGCCAGCTCCGCGACCGCCTCCTCCGCCGAGACGTGGACCACGTACAGCGGGGAACCCGCGACCCGCGCCAGCTGGATCGCCCGGTGGGTGGCCTCCGCTTCGAGGAGCACCTTGCGGACCTCCCCGTGGTGGCGGGGGTCCGTCTCCCCGCGCGCCAGGGCCTGTTCGACGAGCACGTCGATCGCGATGCCGTTCTCGGCGTGCATCATGATCAGCCCGCCGTTGCCCGAGGCCCGCTGCATGGCGCGCAGGATCTGCCCGTCGTCGCTGTAGAAGACCCCGGGATAGGCCATGAACAGCTTGAAGGAGGTGACCCCCTCCCCCACCAGGTGGTCCATCTCCTTCAGGGTCCGCTCGTTGACGTCCGAGAGGATCATGTGGAAGGCGTAGTCGACGGCGCACTGGCCGTCGGCCTTGGCGTACCAGGTGTCGAGCCCCTCGCGCAGCGAGTGGCCCGGGCTCTGCACGGCGAAGTCCACGATGGTGGTGGTGCCGCCCCAGGCGGCGGCCCGGGTCCCGGTCTCGAAGGTGTCGGAGGCCGCGGTGCCGCCGAAGGGCAGCTCCATGTGGGTGTGGGCGTCGACTCCGCCGGGGATGACGTACTTCCCGCTCGCGTCGATCGTCCGGTCGGCCGTCCACGCCGCGGCGGCCGCCGTGCCGTGCCCCGCGAGCGCGGCGACCCGGCCGTCCTCGATCAGCACGTCGGCGTGGAGCTCGTCGGCGGCGGTGATGACGAGGCCGCCGCGGATCAGGGTGCGGGTGCTCATGTACGTCTCCCCCGTGGTCAGTCGAGGCCGTGCAGGGCCTCGGCGAGGATGTCGGCGCCCTCTTCCGCCTCGGCGACGGTGAGGGAGAGCGGCGGCGCGATGCGCAGCACGCTCGTGTTGTGGCCGCCGCCCTTGCCGAGCAGCAGGCCGCTCGCGCGGGCGGCCTCCAGTACGGCGGCGGCCGCGTCCGGATCGGCCTGGTCGGTGCCGGGCTTCGTGAGCTCCAGCCCGGCCATCAGGCCCCGGCCGCGCACCTCCCGTACGGCGGGCACGCTCGCGGCGACGGCGCGCAGCCGTTCCAGCAGCAGCCCTCCGACGCGGCGGGCGTTGCCCTGGAGGTCGTGCTCCAGCAGGTACGCCAGGTTGGCGACGCCGGCCGCCATGGTGACCGGTGAACCGCCGAAGGTGGAGATGGAGTTGGAGTCGAGGCAGTTCATCACCTCGGCGCGGGCCACGACCCCGCCGATGGACATGCCGTTGCCGATGCCCTTGGCGAAGGTGAGGATGTCCGGCGGGCCGTTCTGGGCGTGGGCCTGCCAGCCCCAGAAGTTGTCGCCGGTGCGGCCCCAGCCGGTCTGCACCTCGTCGCTGATCCAGAGGATGCCGTGCCGGTCGAGGACCTCACGGAAGGCCCCGTAGAGCCCGTCGGGCGGGGAGGTGAACCCGCCGACGCCCTGGATCGGTTCGGCGATGAGGGCGGCGACGCCGCCCCTGGCCTGGCCGAGGACGTCCTCGAGGTCGGCGACGGCGGCTGCCGTGAAGCCGGCGTCGTCCAGGTGCGCGAAGGGCCCCCGGGTGCGGACCGCGCCGTGGACGTAGTACGTCTGGAGCGGCGAGAGGCTGGTCGGGGACCAGCCCCGGTTGCCGGTGATCGAGACGGTGGAGAAGGACCGGCCGTGGTAGCTGTTGCGCATCGCCAGGATCTGGTTGGAGCGGCGGTACGTCGTCGCGAGCAGCAGGGCGGTGTCGTTGGCCTCGGTGCCGGAGGTGGTGAAGAAGACCCGCGCGTCCGGGATTCCGGACAACGCGGCGACGCGCTCGGCCAGTTCGACCATCGGGCGGTTCAGGTAGAGGGTGGAGGAGTGGATGATCCGCCCGGCCTGCTCGGAGATGGCCTTGGTGACCTCGGGCAGGGCGTGGGCGGTCATCGTGGTGAGGATGCCGCCGAAGAAGTCGAGGTAGCGGTTGCCGTCCGCGTCCCAGACGTGGCGGCCCTCGCCGTGCGTGAGCTCGATGGGGTGCTTGTAGTAGAGCGCGAGCCAGTCGGGCAGGACGGTGCGGTGCCGGCTGTACAGGGGGGTCGGGTTGGTCACGGCTGGACGAGTCCTCCGTAGGCGTCGGGGCGGCGGTCGCGGTAGAAGGCCCACTGGTCGCGGACCTCCTTGATCAGGTCGAAGTCCAGGTCGCGGACGAGGAGTTCCTCCTCCTTGTCACTGGCGACCTCCCCGACGAACTGGCCGCGCGGGTCGACGAAGTAGCTGGTGCCGTAGAAGTCGTTGTCGCCGTACTCCTCCTGCCCGACGCGGTTGATGGCGGCGACGAAGTACTCGTTGGCGACGGCCGAGGCGGGCTGCTCCAGCTGCCACAGGTACGCGGACAGGCCCCGGGAGGTCGCGGACGGGTTGTACACCAACTGGGCGCCCGCGAGGCCCAGTTCGCGCCAGCCCTCCGGGAAGTGCCGGTCGTAGCAGATGTAGACGCCGATCCGGCCGACGGCGGTGTCGAAGACGGGCCAGCCGAGGTTGCCGGGGCGGAAGTAGTACTTCTCCCAGAATCCCTTGACCTGGGGGATGTGGTGCTTGCGGTACTTGCCGAGGTAGCTGCCGTCCGCGTCGATGACGGCGGCGGTGTTGTAGTAGAAGCCCTCGGACTCCAGCTCGAAGACCGGTACGACGATCACCATGCCGGTCTCGCGGGCGAGTGCCCGCATGCGCTGGACGGTGGGGCCGTCGGGGACGGCCTCGGCCCAGCGGTAGTGCTCGGGCTCCTGGACCTGGCAGAAGTAGGGGGCGTTGAAGACTTCCTGGAAGCCGATGATCTTCGCGCCCTGGGCGGCGGCCCGGCGGGCGTGCTCCTCGTGTTTGGCGATCATCGACTCGGTGTCTCCGGTCCAGGTGGCCTGGACGAGTGCGGCGCGGACGACTTGGGCCATGAGCTGCTCCTCGCGACGGGTACGCCGGCTTCTACGCACGTAGAGGGTGTACGACGGCTGCGCGTAGGGAGTTGAAGGTAGGCCTCGGCCAGGCGCGGGGCAAGACCGCGTTGCGCGGTTGGAGTAGTCGATCGGCAAAAGCAGGGGTTACGTCGCCACGTGGTCGATTCCGGTCACGAGACGGGCAGATTCGCGACTCGAAGGGCGTGCAGCAGGTCCCGGTGGTGCGTCCCCGAGAGGGCTTCGGCCGCGCGCAGCAGCCGGGGCGCGAACCACCTCGGATCCCGGCGTGCCAGGCGGGCCGACTCCTCGGCGGTGCGGACCCGGACGAAGGCTTCGAGCAGGGCGTCGGCCTCGCGGGTGCGGCCGGCGCTGCCGAGCGCGAGGGCGGCCTCGGCGAGCTCCGCGGCGGGCCGGGCCGCGCCCTGGCGCAGCATGGCGTCGCAGTCGGCCGGGCCCAGGGCGGCGGCGGCCGCCGCGAACCGGGCCGGCGGCAGCGAGGCCGCCTCCCAGAGCAGGGTGGCCCAGTCGGCGGCCAGCCCTGCCCGCCCCAGCTCCTCCCCCAGCCCGGGCAGCCAGTGCGCGGGCCAGGTGGCGGCCTCGCAGAGCAGCGCGTGCGCCTCCCCGCTCCGGCCTTGCGCCCGCAGCCCGACGAGCGCCCCCACGAGCCCCCGCACGGGATCCCCCCGCCCGTCCCGCACGGCCCCGGCCCCGGCCCCGACATGGGCCCCGGCGTAGTCCTCGGCCCCGGCCGTGCCCGGCTCGGCGTCCCATGCGCCTGCGCCCCGGCCGTCCTCGCCCGACGGCATCGGCTCGGGCGGGGCGGAGGTCCGGCGGGTGGGGCTGCCGAAGCGGGCGCCGCGCAGCGGGGTGTCCGCCGACGGGTGCCCCGGGGGCATGGTGAAGGGCTGGGCCTCGGGCAGCGGCGCGCCCGCGAACCGGGCTCCGCCCGTCCGCCGCGCACCGCGCAGCCACCGCCCCTCGGCCCGCCCGACGGGCTCCGGCGCCGCGACCTGCAACTCCTCGTCCGCACCGGCCTTGTCGGCCTGCCCCACACCCCGCGGTCCGGCCTCGGCCCCGGCAAGTGCCCCGCCCTGCGGGCCCACCGCCGTCGGGGCCTGCGCGTCCGTCCGCAGCTCCGCCCGCGGACCGGCCGGTGCGTCCACCGGCGTCCCGGGCTGCCGGTCCCCATGCGGACCGGCATGCGCCCCGCCCCAGGCGTCCGCGTGCATCCCGCCCTGCGCGTCCGTCCGCATCCAGGCCTGCGGGCCCGTCCGCATCCCATCCTGCGGGCCCGCATGCGTCCCGGACTGCGTGCCCGCGGGCGCACCGTCCCGGACCATGCCGTGCGACGCCAACCGCGTCACCGGCTGCGGGGCTCCCGGCGAACCGTGCCGCGCCGCGGTCCACGTACCCGCCCCGCCGCGCCCCGGGCCCTGCGTCGCGGACCCCGACCCGGCGGTGCGCTGCGCAGGCACCCCCTCCAAGCGCCCGGCTTCCTCCCGCGCCGGGTACCCGGGTCGCGCCCCCGGCCCGGCACCGACGGAGCCCGGCCAGGCACCGGCGGAGCCGGCTCGGTCGGCCGGCTCGGCCCGGTCACTCGGGACGGCCCAGCCGTCCCGGTCGGCCCGGTCGGCCCGGTCGGCCCAGCCATCCCGGTCGGCCCGGTCGGTGAAGTCTCCCCGGCCGGTCAGATCGTACCAGCCGCCCCCGCCGGCCCGGTCCGCC
>NZ_JBSGXB010000239.1:0-11994 GCF_053609185.1 Streptomyces sp. NPDC054956
GCGAGGCCCCGTCCGGCCCGTTGCGGAACGGCTCCGGTACCGGGCGGGCCTCACACCGGCCTCGCCCGGACTTCGGCGGCGATCGCGGCGGCCCGGGCCTTGACCTCGGGCGTGGCCTTGGCGGGGGAACCGCTGTCGAAGGGGGGCCGCGGGTCGTACTCGATGAGGAGCTGGACGGCCCCGGCCGTGGTCTCGTCCTCGATGCGGGCGGCGAGCGCGAGCGCCATGTCGATCCCGGAGGAGACACCGGCCGCGGTGACCACCTTGCCCTGGAAGACGACCCGCTCCTCGGTGTAGGAGGCCCCGAAGGACTCCAGCCGGTCGATCGAGTTCCAGTGGGTCGCGGCCCGCAGGCCGTCGAGGATTCCGGCGGCGCCGAGGAGCAGGGCCCCGGTGCAGACGGAGGCCGTCCACTCGGTGGTCGGGTGCACCTCGCGCAGCCAGCGCACGTACGGGGCCGCGGGATCGGCGAGGGCCCGGGAGCCCGGACCGCCCGGCACGACCACGAGGTCGCAGGAGCCTACGTCGCTCAGCGCCGCGTCGGCGTTGATCCGCAGGACCCCGCTGTCGGCGAGCACCGGTCCCGGCCGCTCGGCGGCGAAGAGCACGTCCGCGCCGGGCAGGAAGCGCAGGACCTCGTACGGGCCGATGGCGTCGAGCGCCGTGAAGCCGGGGAAGAGCGGGAAGACGATGCGCATGGGCTGGTGTCCCTCTTTGGAGTGCGGGTCGGTCGGTGCGTCGGCCGGTACGCGGCTTCGGCGTCCGCGGGTCGGTTCGTAGGCGGCTCCGGCGTACGCGGCTTCGGCGTACGCGGGTCAGTCGGTGCGCGGCTCCGGCGGGCGGGGGTCCGCCGTGCGGAGGTCCGCCGCGCAGAGGTCCGGGCCGACGAAGGGCAGGAGCCGTGCCGTGGTCCCGGTGGATTCCAGCAGTCCGTCCAGGACGCCCTGATGGACGGCGCACACGACCTCGGGCCGGGCGCGGGCCAGCTCCCGGTACGGGCAGCCGTGCAGCAGCACCCGCCGGGTGGCGGGGTCGGGGCCGGGCTCGTCGCGGGGCGCGAAGCCCATCCGGGCCGCCACGGCGAACACCTGCTCCGCGGCCGGACCGCTCCCGGCCAGCCGCCGGCCCCACCCGCGACCGGCCTCGCGGGACGCGCCCGGACCCCCGCCCACGGCCTGGGCCAGGGCTTCGGCCAGCTCCCGGAAGGGGGCGTCCGCGGACTCCTCCTGCGGATCCGGGCGGGTGGCCGCGTACCGCAGCCGGGGGCGGCCGCGGCCCGGCCCCGCCGAGGCGGTGGCCGCGATCAGGCCCGCTTCGGCCAGGGCCGTCAGATGGTGGCGGACGGTGGCGACCGAAAGCCCCGTGGCAGCGGCCATGTCATCCACGCCCAGCAGGCCGTCCGCCTCCCGCAGCAGGGTCATCAGACGCCGACGCGACGGTACGGCCAGGGCGTGGTGGACACGCTGGGCATCGACACCACGGGGCATTTCGGTCATGTCCCTAATATAATCGATGCCTATGGTTTAAAAAGGGAAGGAAGTCCTTCCGCCGCGCAGCGCGTCGCGCAGCTCCGACGCCAGTGCGACGGCCGAGGAGATCCCCCGCCGGCCCGGTGCCCGGTGGACCGCCCGGATCAGGGCCGACCCCACGATGGCGGCATCGGCGTACCGGCCGATCTCGGCGGCCTGTTCGGCACGGGACACCCCGATGCCGACGCCCACGGGCAGCGGCGTGAGGGCGCGCAACCGGTCGACGAAGGCGGGCAGGCCGCTGCTGAGCGGTCCTTCGGTTCCGGTGATCCCTTGGGTGGCGGGCGCGTACAGCATGCCGCCGCCAAGCCTCCCGATCCGGGCCAGCCGCTCGTCCCCGGCCGTGGGCGCCACGACGAAGACGGTGTGCAGACCCGCCCTCCGCGCCTGGGCGAGCCACGGCCCGGACTCGTCGAGGGGCAGGTCGGGCATGATCACCCCGGCGGCTCCCGCCGCGGCGAGCTCCTCGGCCGCGCGGCGGAGTCCGTAGCGGTGGAACAGCTGGTAGTAGCCCATCACCAGGACATGGGTGCGCGGGGCGAGTTCGGCGACCGCCTCGAGCAGGTGCCGTACCCGGAAGCCGGCCGCGAGTGCCTGTGCGCTCGCCCGCGCGACGGTCGGCCCGTCCATCATCGGATCGGTGAACGGCCAGCCGACTTCGAGTACGTCCACGGCGTCCGCCATCCGGCACAGCAGCTCGCGGCTCGCCGCCGGGTCCGGGTACCCCGCCGGCAGATAGGCGGCGAGCAGCGGACGCCCCGTACGGAAGGCCGCGTCGAGCGCGGCGGCCGAGACACCGTTGCGGGAGTCCGTCATCGGGTGGCGGCGCGTGCGCGTACGAGGGAGGGGCAGGGGGCGGGGGCTCGGGCTCCCCATCCGGTGTCGAGGGCCGGTCCCGCCGTTCTGTGCATCCTCATGCGCGCCATCCCGCCCGTGTCGGCATCCCGGTCGTACCCCGGGCCGGATTGCGGCCCGCGGTCAGCATGGCGAGGGAGATCCCTCCCGCGCATTGTTCTCATGCGACACGAAGGGGAGGGGGCGCGTCCGGTCGGTGGGGTGGGTGGTGGGTGGGAAATCGGCCAACAGGAGGAGAGCGGCGGGCCGTTGGCTCAAGATCGCATTGCCGTCCGTCCCGAGGCCCGGACACGATACGGCCGTTGATCGACTTCGGTCCTCGCCCCGTCCCGTCGGGAGGCGGGACGGGGCGAGGCGGGACGGGAGCGGGGCCGGCGCCGGGAAGAAGAGTGAAGAGAGAGGGGAAGCGGTGGCACGCGAGGACCGGGAGGCCGCCTCCTACAGCCGGCAGCTCGCACCTTCACCGGTGCTGCGGGGCATCGTGTCCGGCTACTCCGCCTACGCCCACGCCGCGGGACCGGTACGCCGACGCCTGGTCGTCCCCAACACGATCGCGACGGTCAACTTCGGCTTCGGGGCTCCCGTACGGACCCTGAGCATGGCCGGCGACCGCACGTACAGCACGGCCGCCTCCCGCGCCGATCTGCCCGCCACCGTCGCGGTCCGCGCCGAGCACGAAGGGGACGTACGCGGAGTGGTGGTCCGCATGAGCCCGATGGGCGCCTACCACCTGTTCGGGGTCCCGATGGCGCAGTGGCGCCTGCCGCACCTCGATCCCGTCCACCTCCTCCCGCGCAAGCTGCGCCACCTGCCGGAGATGCTCGCGCACGCACCGCTCGGTCAGCGGCTCCAGCTCCTGGAGGCCGCGCTGCTGCCGCTCCTCGAGCGCGGGGCGCGGGTCGCCCCGGAGGTGCTGTGGGCCTGGCACGAGCTGCACCGGACGCGCGGCCGGATCCGGGTGGCCCGGCTGGCGGCCGACACCTTGTGGAGCGTGCGCCATCTGGAGCGGCGGTTCCGCGAGCAGATCGGGCACTCTCCCGCGGCCATCGCCCGGATCCTGCGCTTCACGCACGCGCTGCGGCTCCAGAAGAAGGGCCTGCCGCTGGCCCGTGTCGCGGAACTCGCCGGATTCCACGACCAGGCCCATTTCAACCACACGGTCCGGGCCGTCACCGGCACGACGCCCACCGAGTTCCTCGGGGACGGCCGGATCGAGTGGAACGCCGAGCCGGGGCCCGAGCCGACGTCCGGGCCGGGGCACGGGCCGGGGCGCGAGCCGGGGCCCGCGTCGGCCGCTACAGACTCGGGTCGCGGTGGGTCGGGCGCCCGTCGAGGACGGTGAGCAGGACCGGCAGCGCGGCCAGATCGGTGGCCGCGGTGGTCAGGGGGTCTCCGGCGAGGACCGTGAGGTCGGCGCGGTAGCCCGCGCGGATGCGGCCGGCTTCGTGCTCCTCGCCCGCCGCCCGTGCGGGGTTCACGGTCATGCCCTGGAGGGCTTCCAGGGCCGTGAGCGCCTGTTCCGGGCCGTGCGGATCCTGGCCGAGGTCCCGGGAGGGACGGCGGTGGCGGGCGCCCGCCATCACGCCCAGCGGCGGGTACGGGGCGATCGGCCAGTCGGAGCCCAGGACGACGGTGGCGCCCGAGTCCCACAGGTCGCGGCAGCGCCAGGCGCGCGAGGCGCGTTCCTCGCCGAGGCGGCGCGACCAGTTGTCGGTGTGGTCGGCGCGGGTGAAGTCGCAGCAGTGGGTGGGCTGCATGGAGGCGAGGACACCGAGCTCGGCGAACCGGTGCAGGGTGTCGTCGGGCACGGTCTCGATGTGCTCGACCCGGTGCCTGACCGCGGGTCCGCCGCCGGCCCGGGCCTTCTCGACGGCGTCGAGGACGTGCCGTACGGCCGCGTCTCCGATCGCGTGGGTCGCGGTGGGCACGCCGGCCCGGTGCAGCTCGCCGATGATCCGGGTGTAGACCTCGGTGTCGGGCCAGAAGGCGTGCGTGGACCCGCCGTGGCAGTCCGGGTGTTCGAGCCACGCGGTGCCGTTGTCGATGGTGCCGTCCATGAACAGCTTGACGCCCTCGGTCCGCCACAGCGCGCCGCCGGCGCCCTGCCGCTCGATGAGCTCGCGCACCCCGTCGGCGTCGGTGCCGGGCTGGCACCAGGGCGCGACCCGCAGCCGCAGCGGCAGCTCGCCGGCCGCGTCGAGCTCGGCGAGGAAGGCGAGGGTGTCGCCGTTGGCGTCCATGACGTGGCCGCCGGTGAGTCCCGCGGCGGCCATGCCGCGCAGGGCGGCGGCGAGCCGGTCGAGGCGCTCGCCGCGGGTGGGCTGCGGGGCGACGCGCTCCACGAGCTCGCAGGCCGCGTCCTCCAGCAGCAGTCCGGTGGGCCGTCCCTCGGCGTCGCACACCACTTCGGCGGAGGCCTGGGCGAAGGTCCGCGGCCCGTCCACGCCCGCCAGTTCCAGCGCCCGCCGGGTGGCCAGCACGGAGTGGGCGTCGAAGAGCAGGAGGAGCGCCGGAACCCCGTCGAGCACGGCGTCGAAGGGGGCGGGCCCGACCGGCCGGTCCCCGAACGCGTTCGGGTCGAGGCCCCAGCCGCGCAGCCAGGCGCCGGGCGCGAGGTCGCGTACCCCCTCGGCCAGGACCTGCCGCACCGCGTCCAGGTCCGTGCAGCCGGACAGGTCCAGCCCGTGGGTCAGCTCGGCGCCCGAGACGGGGTGGAGGTGGCCGTCGACCAGGCCGGGGGTCACCACGGCCCCCTTGAGGTCGATCACCGTCGAGGAGGCGTCCGCGAGTCCGCGGATCGGGCGGTCGTCGCCCAGGGCGGAGATCCGTCCGTCGGACACGGCCAGGGCGGTCTCCGGCAGGAAGGTGCCGGTCACCGGGTCGAGGAGCCGGGCCGAGAGCAGGACCAGGGGGTGGCGCCCCGCGCGGGCGGAGTCGGGAGCTCGGGGGAGGGTGCGCACTGCGGCTCCTTGAGGGACGGGTCTCGGAGGGTCTAGCGGATGGTGTCGGCGGGGGCGTCCGCGGCGCCGTGGCCGTCCGTACCGGCTGCCGCGGCGAGCGTTCCGCCCGGCAGGCCGAGTTCGCGCTCCGCCGTGGTGACGGCCATGCGCGTGACGGCCTCGGGGCGGTTGCGCGTGTCGGTGTTCGCGTGGGCGCCGAGGCCGTCGAGTACGACCAGGATCTGGATGGCCGTCACGTACGGATCGTCGGTGCGGAACTCCGCCCGCTCGACGCCCTGGCGGAGGAGCCCTTCCAGACGCCCGCGCCAGGCGGCCTCCTGTACGGCCACCCGGTCGCGCAGCACGGGACGGTAGCGGCTGAGGTGGCGGGCGTTGATCCAGAGCCGGCTGATGTCGTCGTACGGCTGTCCCGTCGCGCGTGCGAAGAACCGGGCGAGGTGCCGCAGGGGGCTTCCGTCGGGCCGCTCCGCCGGCAGGAGGCAGTCGAGCTCGTTGCTCGCGGCGGTGGCGAAGGCCTCCGCCACGAGGTCCTCCACCGAGGGGAAGTAGTGGCTGATCAGTCCCGGCCGGACGTCGAGGCCCTCGGCGATCCTGCGCAGGGTGATGCACTCCAGTCCCTCGGTGAGGGCGACGGTTGCGGCGGCCCCGACGATTTCCGCACGTCGGGCGGCCGGAGTTTTCCGCGTTCGTTTGTTCTGGGGGCTTGACGGCATGGCGGCAAGGCTATTGAGTGTGCGACCAATAAGCAAGCAGCTGGGCACGACCGCAGCCGGAGGGCTCCATGGCGTCCACCCTTCCCGACCCGCACCAGGACCCGTACGGCCCGGGCACCACACCCGCGACACCGTCGCCCTCGGACCGGGTGGGCCACATCGAATCCCACGGCATCGACCACGTTCCCGAGGGGGAACGCCACGGCCGCGCCCGTGAGCTCTTCGCCGTCTGGGCCGCGGCGAACGTCAACTACCTGAGCCTGGTGGTCGGCGGGGCGCTGATCCTCATGGGCCTGAGCCTGGGGCAGGCCATCGCGGTCATCCTCCTGGGCAACCTCTTCTGGGTGCCGGTCGGCCTGCTCGCCGTCTCCGGCCCGGCCTCGGGCACGCCGAGCGAGGTGATCACGCGGGCGATGTACGGGATCCGCGGCAACCGGGTGAACATCGCGATCACCGGCTGGCTGATCTGCATCTGCTACTTCGCCCTCAACCTGGCCGCCGCCGCGATCTCCGCGTTCTCCCTCGTGGAGAAGGCCGGCATCGAGACGAACTCCGGTGTCAAGATCGGCGTCGTGGTGGTCATCGCCGCCCTCACCCTGGCCATCAGCGTGTACGGGCACGCCACGATCGTGAAGCTCTACCTCCCGATCGCCGTGACCCTCGCCGCCGCCTTCGCCGTCGTGGCCTTCGGGGTCGTCGACCACGCCGACTTCGGCCACGAACCCGCCGAACCGCTGACCGGCGGCGCCCTGTGGGCGGCCCTCGTCGCCGGCGTCACGCTCATCGCCTCGGGCCCGCTCTCCTACACCAACAGCGCCGACTTCTCCCGCTACCTGCCGCGGGCGACCTCCCCGAAGGCCGTCGCGGGCTGGACCGCGCTCGGCGGCTACCTGCCCAGCATCGCCGTCACCTCGCTCGGGGCCGTCGCCGCGACCGCCGTGGACATGACCGACCCGCAGACCGGGCTGGAATCGATCCTGCCCGCCTGGTTCGTCCCGGTGTTCCTGCTCGCCCTGGTGCTCGGCGCGATCTCCAACAACGCCATGACCGCCTACAGTTCGGGCCTCGCCCTGCAGGCCGCCGGCGTCCGCATCCGGCGCTCCCTCAGCGTCGTCGTCGACGGTGTGCTCGGCGTCGCGCTGACCCTGTACGCGCTCCTCGTGTCCAACTTCCTCGACACGGTCAGCGACGTCCTCCAGCTGACGGTGGTGCTGCTCGGCCCCTGCATGGCCGTCTACGCGGCCGACATGCTGCTCCGCCGGTGTCGCTACGACGGGCTCGCGCTCACGGACGAAACCCCGGGCAGCCCGTTCTGGTACACCGGGGGAGTCAACTGGGCGGGGGTGCCGGCCCTCACGGTGGGCACCGCCGCGGCCGCCCTCTTCGTGAACACCGTCTACACGGGCCCGTTCGCCCACGCCCTGGGCGGCGTCGACCTCTCCCTGCCCGTCGGCATCATCGTGGCGCCCCTCCTGTACGTGGCCCTGATGCGGCGCATCCACCCCGGGCACCGCTCAGGGACGCGCGAGCTTCCGTAGCGCCTCCTCGGACGGTGAGCCCGGCTCGGCGGCGAACAGGTCCAGACCCCAGCACGACGGCTCGTCGGGCAGTGCGATGAGCTCGCCGTGCAGGGGCAGTTCGCCCACGGCCGGGTGCTGCAGCACGTACGCCCGGTCCCGCACCTGTGCGACGGGGTGCTCCGCCCACATCCGCGCGAAGTCCGTGCTCCGTTCCCGCAGGTGCTCGATGTGCGCCGCGAGCCCGGCGTCGCCGCGGTACCGCCCGAGCAGGACGCGCAGATGCGCCACGTGCTCGCGCGCCGCCCGTTCCCAGCCGGCCCCGTGCAGCCGCGCGTACGGCTCGGTGAACCACAGGTGCGAGACGGTGCGACGGTCCTCCGGCAGCGATGGGAAATCGCCGAACACGGCCACCGCGAGGCGGTTCCAGCCGATGATCTGGGTGTGCCGCCCGACCAGCAGCGCCGGCGTCATCACGAACGACTCCAGCAGGTAGCGCAGGCCCGGGCGCACCACCGAGGAATCCGTGCCGTGCGCGCACGGCCGGGGACGCCGCGCGATCCGGTGCAGGTACGCCGTCTCGTCCCCGTCGAGGCGCAGCGCCGTGCCGATGGCGTCCAGGACCTCGTCCGAGACGCCGTCGCCCCTGCCCTGCTCCAGCCGCGTGTAGTGGGCGATGCTCACGCCCGCCAGCCGGGCCAGCTCCTCGCGGCGCAGGCCCGCGACCCGGCGCACCGCGCCGTAGTCCCGCAACCCGACGTCCTCGGGGCGCAGCCGGGCCCGCCGTGACTTGAGGAAGTCGCTCAGTTCGGCCCGGTCGTCCATACGAGGACCCTACGCCCGGGCCCGCGCAGGGTGATCACGCCGTGAGTACGCAGGACTTGGGCCTGGGTGGGAGACCGCGGAGGTTCCAGGCTGTCCGTCGGGCCACCGACGCGCGACCCGCGTGCGGCCCCGCCACGTCCGCCCGCCGCCGGTCGGCCCGCGGCATGGCACCCGATACGAACGAACGGAGAGAAGCCGTGCCCCTCGTGCCCCTCACGGTTGGATTCATCGGCAGCGGAATGATCGGTTCTTCCGTGGCCCGGCTGGCCGTCGCGGCAGGCCTGGAAGTCGTGCTCAGCAACTCGCGGGGCCCCGGGACCCTCGCCGGCCTCGTCGCGGAGCTGGGCGGCCCGGCCCGCGGGCGCGCCGGACCGCAGCGCCCTGCCCGTCGCCGGCGACGACGAGCGGGCCAAGTCCGAGGCAACCGGACTCCTGGACCTGCTCGGCTACGACGCGGTGGACACCGGTCCGCTCGCCGCCAGTTGGCGGAGCGGACCGAACACGCCGGTCTGCGTGGAGCCGTACCTCGGCGGGATACCGGCCATGAACGTCGAGGACTTCCTGGACTGGACGCTGCGGACACCCGGCATCGCCGTCCCCGCGGCGCGCGTCACGAGCCTCCTGCGCGCCGCGGTCCGTCGTCCCGCGGGCGAGGCCCTGCTCCCGAGCGCCGACTGAACCCCCGACCGCCCACCGGGGCCGTCCGGCACGCGGAGGCCCGTGCCCCGGCTGTTATCGTCCGCGTATGCCCGAGCTGATCACACCCACTCCCCGCCTGTACGCCTCGTGGCTCGCCGCGCAGGAGGAATGGGGCCCCGACGCGCACATGGACGGCGCCGGGCTCGGCTCCGACGACGACGTGGACAGCCCGGAGGGCTTCGCCGCCTGGACGGAGCGGCTGCGGAGCTACGGGGACCGCACGGTGCCGGTCGAGCACGGCCGCGTCCACGCCACGTACTGGTGGATCGCGGAGGGCGACGAGTACCTGGGCGCCATCGATCTGCGGCACTACCTGAACGGGTTCCTGCTCGACGCGGGCGGCCACATCGGCTACAGCGTCCGCCCCTCGGCCCGCGGCCGCGGCCTGGCCACCTGGGCCCTGCACGAGGTCCTGCACGAGGCACGGCTGCTGGGGATGGACCGGGTGCTGCTCACCTGCGACCCCGGCAACCTCGCCTCGATCCGCACGATCGAGAGCAACGGCGGTGTGCTGGAGGACGTCCGCGAAACCCTGATCGGCCCGAAGCGGCGCTACTGGATCGACCTCTAGCCGGCGCCGTCGGGGACGGAAGGATCCGAAACGGCCCAGCGCGGGGCCGGGCGCGGAGGGAACGCCGGAGCCGCCGGTGCCGGGCCCAGCGTGGTGGTGCCGGGGGCCGCCCGGTGGCCCAGGCCCGTGCGGTACGCGTCCAGGGCCGCCTCGGTGCGGCCGGTCCGGCGCAGCAGATCGCCCAGGAGCCGGCAGAGGTCGGCGAGGTCGCCCGTCGCCCCGCTGCGCTCCAGCAGCGCCAGCGCCTGCACGTAGTGCTCCTCGGCGGAATCGGTCTCGCCGCGCTCCTCGGCCATGAGCCCGAGCAGCCGGTGCGCCCCGCCGGCGTGCACGGCGCCGTGGCTGTCCCCGAGTTCCAGCAGGGCCGAGAGCAGCCCGGCGGCTTCCTCGTACCGGCCGAGGCGGCGCAGTACGTCGGCCAGCTCGACCTCGACCTGGGCGGTGTACAGGGCCGCGCGGCCGGCCGAGAGCATCTCCCGGGCCGTGCGCAACTCCCGCTCCGCGCTGACGAGGTCGCCGTTCTGGGCCTGTACGTAGCCGCGCATCCAGTGGCAGTGCGCGAGGTCGGTGCGCAGCCGCAACTGTCCGTAGATCGCCTGGGCCTTGGCGAGGGAGGCGTCGGCGTCGGCCACGCGCCCCTCGGTGAGGAAGGTGCGCGCGACCTGCCGGTGCATGCCCGCGACCAGGGCCGGGTCGTTGACCTGCGGAGCCAGTGACAGGGCGACCTCGGCGGCGTGGGCGGCCCGGGCGTGGGCGCCCATGTCGATGTACGGCCCGATGACCGCCGCGTACAGGAGCACCAGCGCCTCGGGGTCGGGCAGTCCGCTCGTGCCGAGTTCGTCGATGGTGGATTCGAGCAGGTAGCAGGCGTACCGGAGTTCCCCGGCGAGCAGGTGCGCGACGGCGCGGCCGCGGATCGGGCGGGCGCGCCGGGGGAGCGGCTCGTCGGCCAGCAGCCGTTCGGCCTCCTCGAAGTGGCCGATGGCGTCGGCGAGTTCGCCCGACTCCAGGGCGCAGTCGCCCAGTCCGAGCAGTGCCTCGGCGCGGCCGTCGGCGAGTCCGAGGTGTTCGGCTTGCGCGAGGAGGCCCCGGTAGCGGACGGCGGCCTCGTCGGGTGCTCCGGCGGCCAGGACCTGTTGGGCGTCGGTGAGGGCGAGGCGCAGCTCGGTGGCCATGTGGGCGGGGCGTCCGGTGGCCAGTTCCTCGTAGGAGGTGCCGAGCCGACCGGCGAGGAAGCGCAGCGCCGCCTCGGAGGGGCGCACCTTGCCCGACTCCAGCGTCGAGATGTAGGCCGGGGTGTAGGAGGGCTCCGCCAACTTCTTCTGGGTCAGGCCGAGTTCGGTGCGCATGCGCTGAACCCGGCGGCCGATCTCGGCCGGTTCGTCCATGGAAACCCCCTGGTTGCTCGAACTCCCCAGTATTCAGGGGGAGTGGGGCATTGCGCACCCGTCGTGCGCCACCTAGTTTAAGCAACCGATTCAGCACGCTTAACTTCCCAGTTAACTTCCACTCAACTTCCTTCACCGGGGGAGGACTCCATGCGCCACGTCAGACGTCCAGCCGTCCGATCGGTCCTGCGCGCGGCCGTCGCGGCAGCCTGCGCGACCACCGCCCTGCTGGCCGCCGGGCCCGTCCGGGCGGCCGACGCCCCGGCCGCCGAGCGGCGGGTGGAGGTCGAGATCCCGGGCCCGGAGCAGGGCGGCGACGCCGGATCGGGCCACACGCTCGTGCCCGCCGGCACCGCGGCCGCGACCGGCGCACGGCTCTCGGAGGCCGAGCGGGCGGCCGACGGCGAGGTCGCCAAGATCGTCGACAACGGCCCCACCGCCGACCGCCTGGACGTCGTCGTCATCGGCGACGGCTACACCGCCGACGAACTGGCGAAGTTCCACGCCGACGCCCGGGCCAAATGGGCCGAGGTGACGGCCGTGGAGCCGTACAC
Source organism: Streptomyces sp. NPDC054956 (assembly GCF_053609185.1). Classification (NCBI taxonomy): domain Bacteria; kingdom Bacillati; phylum Actinomycetota; class Actinomycetes; order Kitasatosporales; family Streptomycetaceae; genus Streptomyces; species Streptomyces sp. NPDC054956. Next base: position 11,612 of record NZ_JBSGXB010000239.1, read on the forward strand.
CACCTACCGGAACCTCTTCAACGTCTGGACGGTCGACGCGGTTTCCCGCGAGTCGGGCGTCTCCGGCGACCCGGACAGGGCGACCGTCCGCGATACGGCCCTCGGCTCCTCCTTCTGGTGCGAGGGCATCGAGCGGCTGCTGTGCGTGGACCAGCCCAAGGTGGACACCTACGTGTCGAAGGCGCCCGAGGCCGACCTCGTCATCGTCCTCGCCAACAGCGCCAAGTACGGCGGCGCCGGCTACAACGAGCCCAGCGCCACCCTCGGCTACGAGGGCATATCCACCGCCTCCGCGGGCAACGCCAAGTCCGGCCAGGTGGCCATCCACGAGACCGGCCACTCGCTCGGCAAGCTCGCCGACGAGTACTTCTACCCCGGAGTTC
>NZ_JBSGXB010000240.1:0-11954 GCF_053609185.1 Streptomyces sp. NPDC054956
GGGCGCGGCCGCGGTCCCGACGGGACCGCGAAGCCGGGCGGCGCGACCTGACCAGCGCCGCCCGGCGTACCCCTCCCACCACTGCGACCGGCAGGGTTGACCGCGTCCGGCCGCAGCACCGACCGAAGGGACACCGCTCATGTCCTCCACCCGCCGCGGACTCACCGCCGCCGCTGCCACCGGGGCCGTACTGCTCGCCGCCTCGGGCGTGACCGCGTACGCCCTGCCCGGACCCGGGACGCCCGCCCCGGGCGCCCGGCCCCTCGCCGGTCTGCGCGTCCTGATCTCCAACGACGACTCCATGCAGGCGGCCAGGAAGAGCAACGCCGACGGGCTCGGCCTGTACGAGCTGCGCCGCGCGATGTGCGCGGCCGGCGCCGACGTGGTCGTCGTCGCCCCGTGGCAGGTCCAGTCCGGGAAGGGCACCGCCGTCACCAACGGAGGCGTCCTCACCGCGCAGCGCCGTACCGCGCTCCCCGCCGGGTACGAGAACGACTGCGCGGGCGCGCCTTCCAAGGGCGCGGTCCTCGGCGTCTGCCTCTCCGACGGACCCTGCGGCCCGGACACCCCGAGCGCCACCCCCGCCGACACCGTCAAACTCGCCCTGCGCGGCGGCCTGAAGGCCAGGACCGGCTGGGACCGCGCCCCCGACCTCGTGCTCACCGGGATCAACTCCGGCCCCAACGTCAGCGGACAGGTCAACGACTCCGGCACGGTCGGAGCCGCCGTCGCCGCGATCGACGAGGGAGTCCCGGCCATCGCCTTCTCCTCCGCCGGCGACGAGACCAACACCTTCTTCCCCCGGGAGAACTACCGCGCCAACGCCGCGTTCGGTGCCCGCCTCGTCGCCGGTCTGAAGGAACGGTCCCTGCTCACCTCCGAGTTCGCGCTCAAGGTCGACTACCCGGACATCGCCTCCGGCCGGCCCGCAGGCCCGCCGCGCTGGACGTCGATCGGGCACGGGAAGGTCGTCTGGCACGCCTACGAGCAGGTGGGCGAGGACTCCTTCGCCATCGGCCTCGGCGTATGCGAGGAGCGGCCCGGCGACGCGTGCGCCGAAACCGTCGCGGACGCCGACTCCTCGGCCCTCTTCCGGGACGGCCGGATCTCCGTGGCGCCGGTGACCTCCGACCGCACGTTCGGGGCGAGGACCCCGCACCCCGAGACCTTGCGGAAGGTCCGCCATTACGTGGAGAACGACGCCCCCCGCCGCTGACCGGCCGCGGCCGCGCCACCCCTGAAGGAGCCCTCCCATGACCGACCCCATGACCGACCCCATGACCGCCCCCATGACCGACTCCGTGACCGAGCCGGTGACCGGGCCCGCCCCCGTGACCGCCCCCGTGACCGACGGCCCGCTCGTCCGCACCGGCCGCGGGCCCGTGCGCGGCGAGCGCCGCGCCGACGGCAGCCTCCGCTTCCTCGGCATCCCGTACGCCCGGCCCCCGGTCGGCGAGCTCCGCTTCGCCGCCCCCGTGCCGCCCGAGCCCTGGACCGAGCCGCTGGACGCCACCGCGTACGGGCCGACGGCCCAGCGCCGCCCGTTCGCCGAGGTCACGACCATCCCCGAACCGTCCATCCCCGGCGAGGGGGTCCTGAACCTCAACGTCTTCACCCCGGACCCGAACGGTCCCGCCTCCGCCGAACCCCTTCCCGTCCTCGTGTGGATCCACGGCGGCGGGTACGTGGCGGGCTCGGCCGCCAGCCCCTGGTACGACGGGTCCGCCTTCAACCGGGACGGCGTGATCCTGGTGTCCATCGGCTACCGGCTGGGCGTCGAGGGCTTCCTGCACCTGGAGGACGCACCCGACAACCGGGGAGTACGGGACTGGATCGCGGCCCTGGAGTGGGTCCGCGACAACATCGCGGCCTTCGGCGGAGACCCGGGCCGGGTCACGATCGCCGGACAGTCGGCGGGCGGCGGCGCCGTCCAGACGCTGCTGGCCGTGCCCGCCGCCCGGGGCCTGTTCCGCGCGGCGATCTCGGTCTCCGGAGCGGTCATGGACCCCCAGGACAGGGAGCCGGCCGAGGCGGTGTCGGCGCTCTTCGCCGCCCGCGCCGGAGTCCCGGCCACCGCGGCCGCACTGAGCGGCCTGACGGACGAGGAACTCCTCGACCTCCAGGACCGGTTGGACGGGCCGGGCCAGGGCCGGGAGGAGCTCCCGATGGTGGTCCTCGCGCCCTTCGCGGACGGCGAGCTCGTCCCGGAGCCGGTGCCGCGGGCGCTCACCGCCGGCGGGGCGGGCGCGGACGTGCCGCTGATGATCGGCTTCACCGCGCACGAGTTCCACATGGCCGATCCCCCCGAGCTGGGCCGGGCCCTCACGGACGAGCTCTTCCGAGCCCCCGCCCTGGCCCTGGCCGAGGCCCGGGCGCACGCCGGCCGCCCCACCTGGCTCTACCAGTTCGAGTGGACCGCCACCGCCCCCGGCTACGAGGGCCTGGCGCACCACTGCGCCGACCTCCCCTTCGCCTTCGACCTCCTGGACGCGCCCGGAGTCACCGAGGCCCTGGGCGACAGCCCGCCCCAGCCCCTCGCCGACGCCCTCCACTCCTCCTGGGTCCGCTTCACCAAGGACCTCGACCCGGGCCCGTCGTGGCCGCGCTACACCCCCGGCACCCGCGCGACGCGCATCTGGTCCGAGCACCCCCACACCGCGCACGACCCCCTCAAGGAGGTGCGGGAGGCCCCGGCCGAGTGAGCGCGGCGGCCCGAAGGGCCGTTCGATCGTTCACGCGAATTCTCGGCGAACTGCGTATCGGGTACCCGGTCGCGCGGGTACGCTCCCGGCGGTGCGGGGGAGAAGTACCGAGGGGGGGAGCGTGTCGGTGGGCGGGGAGTTACGGGTCGTCGAGGAACCGCGCCTGGTCGTCGGGCGGCCGGTGTCCTCGCGGTGGCCCAGACGCAGGCTCTCGACCGTTCTGGCGCCCGCGCTGGCGGTCGTGCTGATCGGTGGCGCGCTGCTCGCCGAGTCGGGGAACGCGGCCCTGCCGGCCGAGCGCATCGTCACCCTGGAGGGCCGGATGGCCTCCAAACGGGACTACTTCGAGGACCCCGAGGTCCAGCGCATCCTCCTGCGGCACCACATACGGCTGCACATCACCAGCGCCGGATCGCGGGAGGTCGCCGTCCGCGACCTGTCCGGGTACGACTTCGTCTTCCCCTCCGGCCAGCCCGCGGGCGATCTGATCACGAACCGGCTCGCCGCGGAGAACAAGTACGCCAAGGTGCACCGCCCCTTCGTCACCCCGATCGTGCTCGCCACCTACCGGGAGTACGCCGAGACGCTGCGCGACGCCGGGATCGCCACTCCGCAGCCCGGCGCCGCCGCCGGCGCCGACCCCGGCCAACCGCTCTACTACGTCCTGGACATGGGCACCTTCCTCTCCCGCATCGCCGATGGGAAGCGCTGGAACGAACTGGGCGTCCAGCGGCACGGGATCGCGAACGCCAACCGGATCGTGGTCCAGTCCCCGGACGTCTGCGAGTCCAACTCGGCGGGCACCTACCTGGCGTTGGTCTCCTACACCCGGCGCGGTGACGGCGCCGACGTCCCCTCGACCGACCAGGAGGCCGACGCCCGCGCCGACGCCATCGCACCCCTCATGGAGCAGGGGCTGCCGGCGTCCGACGTGTTCCGCACGTACATCTCCCCGGAGGGCAAGGGGATCGCCCCGCTCGTCGTGGCGTACGAGCACCAGTACCTCACCTACCAGGCGCAGTTCCGGGCCGAGTCGAAGCGGCTGGACACGCAGCGGGTGCTGCTCTACCCCTCCACCCAGTTCGTCACCCAGCCGGAGTTCATCGCGCTGAACCGGGACGGCGACCGGCTCGGTGAACTGCTCACCCACGACCCCGGGTTGCGGCGCCGCGCGATGGAACTGGGCTTCCGCATCCTCGACCCGGCGGGCAAGGTGGCGGGCGACCAGCTCACCCGGTTCCTGGAGGAACGCCACATCCCCGTGCCCTCGGTGGCCGGCGACGACACCCGCTCGCCGATGCCCCGCATCCGCTACCTGGAGCGGATGATCTCCCGGATCGGCGACTGCCCGACCGCCGAGGCGGCGGGCGGGCCGCCCGGGTGAGCGGCCGCGGCCGGACCACCGGACTGCTCGCGCTGTGCCTGGGGCTCCTCTGGCTGTTCGCGGGCACGGCCTGCACGGCGCGCGGGGACCGGCCGGTCACCCTGCGGGTGCTGGCCGACGCGGAACTCCAGGACATGAAGCCCCTGTTGGACGAGCTCCGGCGCGACACCGGGATCACGCTGGAGATGGACCACCGGGGCACGGACGACGTGATCGGGGCGCTCACGGGCCCCCACCACGGGCACGACCTCGCCTGGCTCTCCTCCGACCGTCCCCTCCAACTGAGGCTGAAGGCCGCCGGAGTCCGCACCGAGAGCCCGCTCGCCACCAGCATCATGCGCTCGCCGGTGGCGATCGGCCTCGAGCGGGCCGCCGCGGACCGGCTGCGGCTGCGTACGCCCGACGGCCGGATCTCCTGGGCCGACGTGGCCGATGCCGCCGCCGACGGCTCCCTGACCTTCGGGATGGCCGACCCCCGGCACACCGACAGCGGCCTGGCCGCGCTCGTCGGCGTCGCGACGGCCGCCGCGGGGACGGGCTCCGCCCTGCGCCCCGAGGACGTCTCCTGCGAACGGCTCCGGGGGTTCTTCACCGGGCACCTCCTCACCGAGAACTCCCCGGCCGCCCTCGCGGACGGGTTCGTACGGCGCCAGGGCGAACTGGACGCGCTCGTCACCTACGAGTCCGAGCTCCTGGCGCTCAACGCCGGCGGGCGGCTGCGCGAACCGCTGGAGATCGTCCACCCCGAGGACGGCATGGTGCTCGCCGAGTACCCCCTGCTGCTCCTCGACCCGGCGAAGCGGGCCGCGTACGACCGGCTCGTGGCCTGGCTCAAGAGCGGACCGGTCCAGAAGAAGATCATGGAACGGACGCTGCGCCGGCCCGTAGACCCCGCCGTCCCCCGGATCGAATCCCTTCGCCCGCCCATCGGCAACGCCCTGTACTTCCCCGACCGGCAGGAGGTGCTCGACCGGCTGCTCGCCGACTACGCGAAGGCCGAGGACGCGCCGCCGGCGCGGGTGTTCTTCGTCCTCGACTTCTCCCGGTCGATGGCGGGCGAGCGCATCGCCGCGCTCCGCGCCACGTTCGCCGGGCTCAGCGGCGCGGACGACTCCCGGTCGGGCAAGTTCCTCAGGTTCCACCGGGGCGAGTCGTTCACGGTCATCCGCTTCGCCGGCCGGGTACTGGACGAACGCACCATCACCTACCGCACGCAGGCCGATCTGGATCTGCTGCGGCAGGCCGTCGCCTCCGACGAGTTCGCGGAGGACACCGCCGTGTGGTCCGCACTCGACCACGCCTACGGCCGAGCGGCCGAACTGGTACGGGACGTGCCCGGGCAGGGCGCCTCGGTCGTCCTCATGACGGACGGCGAGAACAACGCGGGGACCGGGCTCGACGCCTTCCTCGACCGGTACCGCGCGCTGCCCCCGGCGGCCCGGGCCGTCCACACGTACACCGTTCGCTACGGCGACGCCGACCCCCGGGAACTCGACCGCGCGGCGCGAGCCACCGGCGGCCGGATGGCCGACGCCACCGCCCAGTCACTGCTGAACGCCTTCAAGGAGACCCGTGGCTGTACTGAGTGAGGAGTGGTGGGGCGTCTGGTGGCCCTGGATGCTCCTGTGGCTGCTGACGGCGGGCGGCGTGCTCACGCTCGTGGTGCTCGCCGTGTCCTGGTTCACCGGCGGCGCCCGCTCCGCCGGGCAGAACCTCACCTACAGCATCTGCTTCTACCTGCACGAGAAGTCCGTCATGGACCACTACCAGATGCGCGGGTACGCGGCCGCGCTGCGCCGGGAGGTCGAGCAGCGGACCAGCGACAGCAAGGACGGCACGATCCGGACCAAGGTCTTCGGGGTCGGTGCGGACGCGGGCCGGCGGGAGAACCGCGAGGTCGTCAGCAGGTACCTGGAGGTCGCCGAGCCCATATCGGTGATCGGCCTGGTCATGGACGTGCTGGAGGAGAACGACGTGATCGTCCACGTCGATCTCGTCCACCGGACGGTCCTGCGCAACAAGGCCCTGACGAAGGCGCTCGCCGCCGCCCCCGAGGCCCGGCCGGCCCGCCCCGGCCCGGCGCGCCGGGACATCCGGCTGCGGGACATCGAGGACTTCGTGCTCATCCGGGGCCGGTTCCGCAAGATCGGCGACACCCCGGACGGCACGGTCTTCCTCGCCCCGTACGGAGACCCCGAGGACCCCGCCCGCGGGCCGCGGGTCCGGGTCACCTGCGCCACGGAGGGCCTGCGCAACGAGGTGCCGCGGGGCCCCTTCTCCGCGCGCTGCCTGGGCAAGGTCCAGGACTGGAACGCGGAGGAGGGGGTGCTGGAGGTACAGGCCATGGCGATCTTCCGCTGAACCGTGGTGCCGAGTCGGGCCGGTCCGGGAGTCGTGCCGGTCCGGAGTCGCGCCGTCCCGTCATGCAGTCATGCCGTCTTCGCGTAGCCGTATGCCTCGGTGATCAGGCCGTTCTCGACGCGCATCAGGTTGACGCAGCGGACGTAGTCCTTGTCCCCGGGGCCGAAGACCAGCCGCCAACGGATGACCGCCGTGGGTCCGGTGACGGCGACGTCCTCCACCCGGCAGGTGATGGCGGCATCCCCGGCGAACTCCGTCCAGAAGCGGACGCAGTCCGCCGCGCCCTCGTAGCGGTCGCCGTCGGGGGCCGAGGAAATGCCCTCCATCACGCAGTCCTCGGCCACGAGGGCGCTGAGGCCGGAGGGGTCGTGCTGCTGGAAGACGTGGTTGAAGCGGTCGATGACTTCGGCGGTGGTGAGGGTCGTCATGGTGCTGCCTCCTGCGTACGGCGGGGCGGGCGGTGGGAACGGAACGATCGTCCGCCGCAGCCGGGTTGCCCGACAATTCCCGGCAGGGAATGGGAGGGGAACGGCGCGGTCCCGCACCCCGCCGGGGAACCGGTCCGGGGGGCGCCGCCGAGCAGTCCTGAAGGGCCGGGGGAGAGCTGACCGGACGGGTGAATCGTTGTAGGCTCCGGAGACCGCCCTTGACCTGCGCAGCAGGCAGGGAGCAGACACATCGGGAGTATTCGCATGCTTCGTACCATGTTCAAGTCCAAGATCCACCGGGCCACCGTCACCCAGGCCGACCTGCACTACGTCGGGTCCGTGACCGTCGACGCCGATCTGCTCGACGCGGCCGACCTGCTGCCCGGCGAGCTCGTGCACATCGTGGACATCACCAACGGTGCCCGGCTGGAGACGTACGTCATCGAGGGCGAGCGGGGCTCGGGCGTCATCGGGATCAACGGGGCCGCCGCGCACCTCGTGCACCCCGGCGACCTGGTCATCCTCATCAGCTACGCCCAGGTCGAGGACGCCGAGGCGCGGGTGCTGAAGCCGCGAGTCGTGCACGTCGACGGGGACAATCGCATCATCGAGCTGGGCGCGGACCCGTCCGCCCCGGTTCCGGGAACGGACCAGGAGCGCAGCCCCCACGCGGTGGCTGTCTGAGGGGAGTCGGGGACCATGTCGCAGGCCGAGCCGATCGAGTTCGTCGACGACCGGAAGTCAGGGAGGCTGCTGGCCGTCGAGGACGGGGCGGTGGTGGGTTTCATCGCCTACTTCGTGCTCGCCGAGGCGCCCCACGCCCTCGTGGCGGTCCACACCGTCGTCGAGCCCGGCCACGAGGGCCGCGGGATCGCCGGGAACCTGGTCCAGGCCTTCTACGGGATCGCGGCCGGCGAGGGCGTGCCCGTGGTCCCGCTCTGCCCCTACGCGGCGAGCTGGGCCGCCAAACACCCCGACCGGGCGCCCGAGGCGCCGGCCGAGGTCGTGGCCGCCGCCAAGGCTCAGCTCGACAGCGACTCCGACCTGTGGTGACGCCGCTGACGCTCCTGCACACCTCGCAGGTGCACGTGCCGGTCTTCGAGGCCCTGCGGGACCGCAACCACCCCGGCGCCGCCCTGCGGCACCTGGTGGTCCCGGAACTGCTGGAGCGGGCCCGCGCCGAAGGGCCGGAGGCGGTGGCCCCGGCCCTGCGCGAACTCCTCGCAGGATCGGGCGGGCCCGTCCTGGTCACCTGCTCCTCGATCGGCGGGACCGCGGAGGCCCTGGCCCCGGAGATCGGCGTCCCGGTCCTGCGCGCGGACCGGCCGATGGCGGCCGCCGCGGTGCGCACCGGCCCGCGGATCGTCGTACTGGCCACCGTGGAGTCGACCGTCGCCCCGACCCGGGAGCTGGTGGTCGAGGAGGCCGCCGGCCGTGCGGTGGAGATCCGTACGCACCTGGTGGCCGGGGCCTGGGAGCTCTTCGAGGCGGGTGACGTCGCCGGCAACCACCGGCTCGTCGCCCAGGCCGCCGACGCCGTCACGGACGCGGACGTCATCATCCTGGCCCAGGGCTCGATGGCCGGAGCCACGGAGCTGGTCACGACCTCCGTCCCGGTCCTGACCAGCCAGGCCTCGGGCCTGGCGGCGGGGCTCCGGCTGGTCGGGGCCCCGTAAGGCGTTCCCGTCGCGAGCGCGGGAAAATGGGCCCCATGGTGCGAAAACTCGAAGAGACGCAGCCACCGGTCCCCGGACCCGATCCGACCCCGGAACCCGGCCCGAACCCCTTCCCGGACCCCGACCCCATCCCGCGCCCCGTACCGCCCGAGCCCGTCCCCTTCCCGGAGCCGGACCCGGTGCCGGCGCCGCCAGGACCCGCGCCCGTGCCGCAGCCCGGGCCCTGGAGCTGACCGGCGGAATCAGGCCGTGCGGACCTCGGAACGGTCACCGCTCCACAGGGTGTGGTACGAGCCCTCGCGGTCGGTGCGCCGGTAGGTGTGCGCCCCGAAGAAGTCGCGCTGGCCCTGGGTCAGGGCCGCCGGGAGCCGCTCCGAGCGCAGGGCGTCGTAGTACGCCAGCGAGGCCGCGAAGGCCGGTACCGGAATGCCCTGGCGGACCGCCGCCACCAGCACCTCGCGCCAGCCCTCCTGCGCGGCCCCGATCTCCTCGGCGAAGCCGGCGTCGGCCAGCAGGCTCGGCAGCTCCGGCCGGGCGTCGTACGCGGCGCGGATGCGGTCCAGGAACGCGGCCCGGATGATGCAGCCGCCGCGCCACAGGGAGGCCACGGCCCCCAGGTCCACGCCCCAGCCGTACTCCTCGCTGCCGGCCTGGATCTGGTGGAAGCCCTGCGTGTACGAGACGATCTTCGAGGCGTACAGCGCCTCCTCGACCTGCGCGGCGAAGGCGGCCGCGGCCTCGGGGGAGAGCGGCGCGGCCTTCGGACCGGCCAGGCCGCGGGCGGCCGTACGCAGCTCACCGTGGCCCGAGACCGCCCGGGCGAAGACCGCCTCGGCGATGCCCGACACCGGAACGCCCAGGTCGAGGGCGATCTGCACGGTCCAGCGGCCGGTGCCCTTCTGCTCGGCGGCGTCGGCGACCACGTCCACGTACGGCAGACCGGTCTCGGCGTCCGTGTGGGCGAGCACCTCGGCGGTGATCTCGATCAGGTAGGAGTCCAGCCGGCCCCGGTTCCAGGAGCGGAAGGTCTCGGCGATCTTCGCGGGGGAGTAGCCGGCGACCTCGCGCAGCAGGTGGTAGGCCTCCGCGATGAGCTGCATGTCGGCGTACTCGATGCCGTTGTGGACCATCTTGACGAAGTGGCCGGCGCCGTCGGGGCCCACGTGCGAGGTGCAGGGCGTACCGTCGGCGGCCTTCGCGGAGATCTTCTCCAGCAGCGGGCCGAGCGAGGCGTACGACTCCTCGGAGCCGCCGGGCATGATGCTCGGGCCGAGCAGCGCGCCCTCCTCGCCGCCCGAGATCCCGACGCCCACGAAGTGCAGGCCCTGCTCGCGCAGCTCCTTCTCGCGGCGGCGGGTGTCCTCGAAGTGGGCGTTGCCGCCGTCGATGATGACGTCGCCCGGCTCCAGCAGCGGAGCGAACTCGCGGATCACGGCGTCGGTCGGCTCGCCGGCCTTCACCATGATGATCAGACGGCGCGGGCGCTCCAGCGCGTCCACGAACTCCTTCGCGGACTCGGCGGCCACGAAGGTGCCCTCGTGCCCGAACTCCTCCACCAGTGCCGTGGTCTTGGCGGCGGTGCGGTTGTGGACGGCCACGGTGAATCCGTTGCGCGCGAAGTTCCGGGCGAGGTTGCTGCCCATCACCGCGAGACCGGTGACGCCGATCTGGGCCGTGCTGCTGCTCATGGGGTGCGCTCCTGAGTGCTTCGGGGGTGCCAGGACACCGACGCTACATCGGCGGAGATCCTTATCGCCTCCCGGTCTTTGGCGTGTAATCAACTTCCCCTCGAGCGGCTCTTGTTGTGGGCCTTGTCATGCTCTGGTCGCGGCGTTAAGTTGTGCGGTTCCTGACGTCTTCAGTGGGGGACCCATGGGTGTACGGGGCCGGCACCGCCGGTATCAGCCGAGCAGCATCAACCGGGCCTCGCTCGTGGTCACCGCCGGCGGCGCGGGGATCGCGCTCCCCCTGATCGGCGCCGGAGCCGCGCACGCGGCCACGGTGGACACCTGGGACAAGGTCGCCACCTGCGAGTCCACGAACAACTGGCACATCAACACCGGCAACGGCTACTACGGCGGGCTCCAGTTCAGCCAGAGCACCTGGCGCTCCTTCGGCGGCACCGCGTACGCCGCCCGCGCGGACCTGGCGACCAAGGAACAGCAGATCGCGGTCGCGGAGAAGGTGCTGAAGGGGCAGGGCCCCCAGGCCTGGCCGGCCTGCGGGAAGAAGGCCGGACTCAGCCGCAGCGGACCGGCCCCGGCCGTCGCCGCGCAGGCCAAGGCCGCCACCCCGGTCCAGCAGACGCAGACGCGGGCACCGCTCCAGGAGAAGAAGGCGGCCGCGCCGCAGAGCGCCCCGCCGAAGACCGCGCCCAGGCCGACCGGGACCTCGGTCCTGCCCAACCCCTATGTCGTCGCGCCCGGGGACTCGCTCTCGGCGATCGCCACCGAACAGCACGTCGAGGGCGGCTGGCAGGCGCTGTACGAGACCAACCGGGCCACCGTGGGCGGCGATCCGGACCTCATCTTCCCGGGACAGCGGCTCACCCTGCGCGTGACCACCGCGCCGGCGGCGCCGTCCGCGCCTCCCGCCCAGAACCCGGAGAAGCCGCCGCGCACGGCGGAACCCGTCCAGCCCGTGGCCCCGGCGGAGGAGAAGCCGGCGGAGAAACCGGCCGAGAAGCCCGCCGAAAAGCCCGCCGGAAAGCCCGCTGAGAAACCGGCCGAGAAACCGGCCGAGAAACCGGCGGAGAAGCCCGCCGAAAAGCCTGCGGCGCAGCCCGTCTCGGCGCGGGAGGAGTCTCCCTCTGCCGGGTTCTCCGCGCCCGTCGACGCCCGTCTCGGCACCGCCTACCGCGTCGCCGGTTCCTCCTGGTCCAGCGGCTACCACACCGGCGTCGACTTCCCGGTGGCCACCGGCACCACCGTCAAGGCCGCCGCGACCGGCGAGGTCGTCTCAGCGGGATGGGCCGGTGCGTACGGCTATCAGGTCGTCATCCGGCACTCCGACGGACGGTACTCCCAGTACGCGCACCTGTCGGCGCTCGCCGTCAAGGCCGGTCAGCAGGTCTCCGGCGGGCAGCGCATCGGCCGCTCCGGCTCGACCGGCAACACGACCGGACCGCACCTGCACTTCGAGGTGCGCACGGGACCCGGCTACGGCACCGACATCGACCCGCTGAAGTACCTGCGCGCCCACGGCGTCGACATCTGACTCCGCGTCCGCGTCCGGGGCGGAAGCCGGAGCCGAGCCCCGGGCCGCGGCCGAAGCCCGGGGCGAAGCGGGAGCCTGGGCCTGCGCCGGAGCCGGGGGCCGCGCCGGAGCCGTCGCGGGGTCCGCCGGTACGGGGGCCTGGGCCGGCTGGGGCGCGACGGTGAGCAGGACGAGCCCGGTCCCCGCC
>NZ_JBSGXB010000241.1:0-11917 GCF_053609185.1 Streptomyces sp. NPDC054956
GACCTCCTAGATCTAAACTATTAAATTCGTCGGAAGCGTCTGTTGTGTATTAGAGAAAGCCCGCGGGGCCCACGCGGCCCGGCGGGCGCCGGCTTTCCCACAGGCTCCGCCGTCACCGGTGACGGCGTCGGTCCCGTCTGGCACGGTGTCCCCATGTTGGCGATCAGAGTCGAAACCGACCACGGCCCGTCCTACGAGCGCCCCGCGCTGTCCCTGCTGTCCGACCTGGTGGGGCGGCTCGGCACGACCGGGGGCCAGTTCCTCATACTCGAACGCATCCCGAACGAACCGGACGTCTACCTCCAGGTCTGGTACGACGGCGACGACGACTACCAACTGGAACACCGCGCAGGCTCCCACGAGCGGCACTTCCAGGCCTTCATCCCCACCGCGGCCGAGGTCGTCCACCTGATGACGCTCTGGGCCCGCCAGGAAAAGGCCTGGGACCTCGGCCCGGCCTGGGAGCGCCTCGACCTCCCCTCCTAGGGGCCGGTGGAGCCGCCGCACTGGGACGAATCCGCTCACGATGCGATACGGGTGATCGGGACGGACTGGCGGAGGCGGCTGGCCGGTTGACGGTTTGTCGGGATTGCAATGGTGCGTTCACGGGGTGATCACGGAAAATGAGATTTCGATCCATAGAGTGAGACAAGGTCTGCCCGGGCGCCCGGACATCTGCTTGAATGGGGCCATGGCCAGCTACTTGCACACCTCGACGGGTCGCAGCGACCTCGAGCCGTTCTGGCCGTCCCGTCAGGACCACGATTTCGACCGGGTGTGTTGCCGCGCCGAGAACGCGCCGGCCCTCTAAAGCCTCCGGGACCTCCAACCGACCTCCCCGAGGCCTTCGGTCTGCGCGGTACGACACAAGACGACGCATGTACGTACGTCTCCTGCCGACCACTCCGCGTGAAAGAGCTGACCACTCATGGCCAACACCCGTTCCTTCGCTTCTGCCGCCCCCGCTGCGACCGCCTCCCTGACCTACCCGACCTTCCCGCCCAGTCCGCGCCACCGTCTGCGGGCCGTGGACCGGGACGAGGTGGCCCGGGTCGTGGACTTCCTCCCGCCGGGCGCCACCTGGCTGCCCGCCCCCGCGCACACCCTGCCCACCCTGCCGGGCCAGCCCCCGATGGTCGGCTACCTGGTGCTCGTACCGGCCGACCAGCAGCCGCCGGTCGCCTTCTCCCCGCAGTCCGTCCCCGCCGCCCCGGCCGCCCCCGAGGCCGCGGCCCTCACCGGGGACGCCCTGGTCCGGATCGACCCGGCCCAGCGCACCGCCGAGGTGGACGGCCAGATCCTGGACCTGACGTACCTGGAGTTCGAACTGCTGGCCCACCTGGTCGCGCACCCGCACCGGGTGCACAGCCGGGACCAGCTGGTGACCACCGTCTGGGGCTACGGGCACGTGGGCGACGGCCGGACCGTCGACGTCCACGTCGCGCGGCTGCGCCGCAAGCTGGGCGCGTCCCACCGCGGCGCGATCCAGACCGTGCGCCGGGTGGGATACAAGTACGCCCCCTGAGCGCACTTCTGACGGATCGGCATCCGTGCTGACATGACGGTGGGCCCGTACTCACGAGGGGGAGTACGGGCCCACTGTCGTGCCCGTGCCGGTCCGGGGCCTCCCGGACCGGCACTGACCGGACCGGCCTAGAGCGCCGGGGAGCGGCGCGAAGCGGCGAAGCCCAGCACCACGTCGACCGCCAGGAACACCAGCAGGCTGATCCCGAGCAGCGGCAGGAACCAGCCCACGACGGCCGTGGCGGCGGCCAGCGGCAGCAGCACCGTCACCGGGAGCTTGCGCCACGCGCCGCGCGGCTGGGCGCGGCCGGCCGAGAGCCGGAGGTCCTTGGTCGGGCGGCGCAGCCACCACATGCGGTAGCCCCAGACGACCATGAACATCACCAGGACCGCGAGCACGGCCAGCGCGATCTGGTTGGCGAGCCCGAGGGTCAGGCCCATGTGCAGGTCGATGCCGAAGCGGGTCAGCTTGGCGAGGACCGGGTAGTCGGCGAAGCGGACCTCGTCCATGATCCGGCCGTCCGCGGGGTCGACGGAGACCGCGTCCAGGTGCACCGGCACCTGCTTGTCCTGCTCCTTGACCACGTACCCCTTGCCCTTGGCGGGCAGGGTGATCCGCAGGGACTCGGTGACCCCGGCGGCGCGTGCCGCCGCCACCGCGCCGTCGACGCCGATGGCGTCGGCCGGGGTGGGCGGCGCCGCCTGCGCGCCGTCGGCCGTGCCGTGCCCGGCGTGCTCGCCTCCCGCGTCGGCCGCGGGGGCTCCGGCGATCTTGGCGGCGACGGCCGGGGTGGCCCCGCCGAGGCCGTCCTTGAGTTCACCGATGTTCTCGCCGGCGTACTTCGACCAGGTCAGACCGGTGGCGGAGAGACCCACGAGGCCGATGGCGATCCAGACGCCGACGGAGCCGTGCCAGGACAGGGTCTTGCGACGGCCGGACGCCTTGCGGTCGGGCACGACGAGCGCGGCCCGGCGGGTGCGCCGACGGCCGATCCACAGCGCGAGCCCGCCGAGCACGACCACCCACAGCCAGCTCGCGGCGAGCTCGCTGTAGTTCCGCCCGAACTCCCCCAGCTGGAGGCTGGAGTGGAACTCGCTCAGCCATGCCCGCAGCGGCAGCGCGTCGCCGGCGGTGGTGAGCTTGCCGCGGACCTCGGCCGTATACGGATCGACGAAAACGGTGAGGGTCTCGTCCTCGGCGAGTCCCGGGCTGTTCATGATCACCCGGGTGGTGGCGTCGGCCTCGGGCGCGGGCCACACGGCCGTCACCTCGCCCTGGGGCGCGGCGTTCTTGGCCGCGTCCACCTGGGCGCGGAGCGGCAGCGCGCTCTCGCCGACGCGGTCGACCGTCAGCTCGTGGGAGTAGACGATCTTCTCGGCCTGCCAGGAGCCGGCGTAGAGCAGCCCGGTGGTGGCGGCGATGAACAGCAGCGGGGCGATCAGCACCCCGGCGTAGAAGTGCAGGCGCAGGAGCAGCGGCCGCACGGCGGCCCAGCCGCCGGTACGGGCCTTGGCGGGGGCGGCGGCAGAGCCGGCGTCGGAGCCCGCTTCGGCTCCGGATTCAGTTCCGGATTCAGTTCCGGATTCGGCTCCGGATTCGGTTCCGGCTTCGTTTTCGGGTGCTTCGGGGTCCGCCGAGCGGGTTTCCCGGACATCGTCGAGAGACATGGGTGTCCTTGGTGTTGGCGAAGACATGGGTGAGCGGCCCCAGGTCTCGCCCCCTCACCGAGGAGGTGCGCCGTTCGGTCAGGCGCGGGCGGGACGGCCGGGGGCCGTGATACGGATCCGTCCGCGCGCGGGCGGCCCGCGCCGCTCGGCAGTGTGCGCGTGCACGGCCCCGCGCAGGGTGCGCGGCCGCTCGTACGCGGCGGGGCGCGCCACGGGCGCCGGCGCCGCGGTGGTCCCGCGGGTCCACAGCAGTGCGAGGACCCGGGCCAGCGGCCGGGCGGCGAGCAGCGCCCCGGCCGCGAGGGCGGCGGCGAGCCGGAAGACGGCGGCCTCGCCGCGGGCCAGCCAGAGCGCGCAGAACAGCCCGGCGAGGACGTGCGCGGCGATCATGCCGAGGCCGTCGTGGGCGTGGCCGGCGGCCATGTCGCCCATCCCGGCCATGCCGCCCGTGCCCGCCATCCCGCTCATGCCTGCCATGCCGTCCATGGCGGCGGCCCCGGCCATGTCGGCCATGTCGGCCATCCCGCTCGTGCCCGCGGCGCCCGGCACCGGCCCCGTCCCGGGCACGGCCGCGTGGGCGGTGTCCGTGGCCATGTCCATGCCCGCCATGTGGTGACTGCCGGCGGAGGCCGAGAAGACGAAGTGCAGGACCGCCTGTACGCCGAGCAGCGCCGGGGTGATGGAGAGCGTTCCGCGCCGCCGCCCGGCACCGAGCCAGGCCAGCCCTCCGGTCAGCCCGAAAGCGGACAGAAGGCCCAGTAGCGGAATGTCCGTACCGGACATGTACGAATGCCCCACCGCACCCAGTGCGACAGCCACCGCCGCGAAAACCGCGGCCCGCGTGGCGCGCATCGGCGCGGGGCTGTGTGACATGACCAGGGCATGCTGCCATGCAGGCCCGCCTCGCTCAACGCCGCCCCGTAGCCGATCATGTTCGGATGAATCCACAGCCGTTGACAGTGCCTTTGAGTGCGGTGTATGCGGGCGGAATCCAGCTGGGGGCGTACGCCCTGGAGCGGCTGGATCCGGCGGCGCGCGAGCGGTTGCTGCGCCGCTGCTCCACCAATGCCGACAACCTCGACGCGGGCCGCTGGGAGACCCTGCCGCTCAGCGCCTTCCTCCTCGAGGAGCCGATGTCCCTGCCGTACGCGCTGCTGCTGACGGCCGTCCTCGGGTACGCGGAGTACGCGTACGGCGCCTGGTGGACGGCCGCCGCCTTCCTGTTCGGGCACGCGGCCGCGAGCCTGCTGGTCTACGGGGTGCTGCGCCGCACCGCCGGCCCGCGGACCCGCCGGGCGGTGGACGTGGGCGCCAGCTACGGGTTCAACACCGTGCTCGGAGCGCTGACCTCGGCACTTCCGCGCGGGCCGGTGCGCACCGCCGCCCGGGTGGGGCTGCTGGCGCTGGCCGTCCGGCCGGTACTGCGGCGGGAGCGGACCTTCACGGACGCCGGGCACCTGGTCGCGCTGGGCCTGGGCCTCGGGGTCTCGCTCGCCGCCGATTACCTATCCACAGGGAAATCTCGGAAAATCATAGAGATGACACGCGTCACCCAGCGCCTGTCACCGAGGCCCATTTAGTTCTTCGATCATTCGTTTTTCGAATGCCACCGCCACCGTTGGAGCCGCCACGATGACCGCCACTCCCGCCACGACCGTCGCCAACCTCCGCGACCTCGGCGGCACCCCGCTCTCCGGCGGCCGCACCGTCCGCTCCGGCCTGGTCTTCCGCTCCGGTCAGCTCGACCGGCTCGACCTGGAGGTCGACCGGTCCGTGGCCGCGCTGGAGCTCCGTACGGTCATCGACTTCCGCACCGACCCCGAGCGCGCCGACCACCCCGACCGGATGCCGCCCGGCGCCCGTCTGCTCATAGCCGACGTCCTGGCCGACAAGGTGAACGCCGGCACCGGCGCCGCCGAGGGTCCGGGGCAGATACCCGCCGCCCAGCTCAAGGACCTGCTGTCCGACCCGGCGGTCGCCGAGGAGCACCTGGGCGGCGGCAAGGTCCAGGCCCTGTTCGCCGGCATCTACCGCTCGCTGGTGAGCTCCGGCTCCGCGCAGGCCTCGTACCGGCTGCTGCTGACCGAGCTCGCCGATCCCGAGGCCGGTCCGCTGCTCTTCCACTGCACGGCGGGCAAGGACCGCACGGGCTGGGGCGCCACCGTGATCCTGTCGCTGCTCGGCGCGGACGACGAGACGCTGATGAGCGAGTACCTGTCGGTCAACCCGGCGGTGCGGATCGCCTTCGCGCCGATGATCGAGGGCTTCACGGCGGCCGGCGGCGACCCGGAGCTCGCGCTGGCGCTGATCGGCGTCTACCCCGAGTACCTGGAGGCCGCGCTCGACGAGGTGAGCACGCGCTACGGCTCCATGGAGAAGTACGTGCGCGAGGGCCTCGGTGTCTCCGACGAGACGGTCGAGGCGCTGCGCGCCCGCCTCGTCGTCTGAGCGTCCGAACGCCTGAGCATCCGAACGCCGCTCGGCCCGGGGGCGCCGATCCGAACGTTCGCACTGGGGACGGGTGACCATCCGACCATTCGCTCGTTCTGCTGAACGTGACTGCGCCGGATACCGCCACCCGCCCCCTCTCGCCCGACGTCGAGCAGGCCGAGGCCGCCATCGTCGAGCACTACCCGCGGCTGGTGCGGCTCGCCTACCTGGTGCTGCCGCCCTCCCTCGGCCGCAACCGGCGGGTCCTCACCGCCCATTCGCTGGCCCAGCGCGCCCTGCCGCGCGGCCGGCGGGAGGCGTCCGGCGCACAGGGCGGGGTCCCGGGCCAGCGGGGCGGGGCGGGCCCCGATTCCGGTTACGCGTACGTACGCCTGC
The DNA here is from genome assembly GCF_053609185.1 of Streptomyces sp. NPDC054956. Taxonomy (NCBI): domain Bacteria; kingdom Bacillati; phylum Actinomycetota; class Actinomycetes; order Kitasatosporales; family Streptomycetaceae; genus Streptomyces; species Streptomyces sp. NPDC054956. The sequence goes on from NZ_JBSGXB010000241.1 coordinate 6,019, forward strand.
GCGTGCTGCGTTCCGCGCTGGAGGCCGGCATCCCGCTGACCTTCCGCGCCCTGCCCCGGCGGGCCCAACTGCCGCCGCTGCTCCCGCAGGTGTGGGGGCTGCGGCTGTTCCCGCGCTCCGGCGGCGCCGAGGAGCTGGCGCTCGACCAGTGGCTGGCCACCCTCGACGGGCCGGGCCGGGCCGCGTGCGTCCTGCGGGCGCTGGAGCGGCTGCCCGAGTCCGAGGTGCTGCGGGTGCTGACCGAGGCGGGGGTGGTGAATCCGGCCGCCGCCGTCGCGGAGTCCGGCGATCCGTCGACCGACGAGCTCTTCGCCTCCCCCGAGTTCGACCCCTGCGTGCTCCAGGCCCGGCCCACCGACCTGCTGCGGCGCCGCCGGCTGACCCGGGCCGCGATCGCCGGCGGGGCCGCCCTCGCCGTGTGCGGGGCGCTGCTCGCGCTGCCCGGCGGCGGCTGGGGGGCCGACGGGGCCGCGGCCCCGCTCTACGCGAAGAACGCGGCGGCGGAGCAGGCCCTGGACCCCGGGCAGCTGGTCCGGGTCGCGCCCACCGTCTGGCGCACGTCCTCGCGCACCGACTACTCGGGCTGGCCCGCGCGCGGCGACCGGATCGACGACACCGCCCTGCTGCGGCGGGCACTGGCCGTCTGGGCCCGGCCCGGCCGCTCGGTGGTCGTCTCGGCCACGCCCGGCACCCCGTCCGGGCCGCCGATGGGTCCGCCGCAGCTGCTGTTCGCCGGGACCGTCGACCAGGCCGTCGTGGTCCTGCTGTACGACGGCCTGCGCGTGGCGCGGTACGCCGAACCGCGCTCCGGCACCGAGGTCGCGGCCCTGGACTTCGCCCGGACCGACGGCGCGTCGGCGGACACGGCGACGGCCCTGGTGCTCAGCCGGGTCGACGGCAACGTCCGCTATCTGGCGGCGCCGTGGGTGACGGGCGCGGCGCTGCGGGACCTGCTGAAGCCGGGCGAGGCCCCGACGGAGCTGAAGCTGACGCCGGAGGGGATGACCCCGCCCGTGCCGAGCCCGGCCCCGGACGGCAGCTGTACGAGCTGGAACGCGCTGGCCCTGACCGGCGACGGAGCGACCCGGCTGATCACCGACCTGGGCGAGCTGACGCCGGCCCGGCTGACGTCGGGCGCGCCGGGCGCCGAGCGGAACGTGACGGAGGGCGCGGAGCTCGGCGAGTGGTCGCGGATCGCCTGCCTGCTGCCGTCGGTGCGCTCGCACGGGGTGCGGGCGGTCAACGCGTGGACGTACGCGAAGCAGCCGCTGCCCGAGGGCGACGGTACGGCGACCTGGCTGTGCACGCGGGCGGAGACCTGGCAGGGCACGGCGGACCGGGTGCAGGCGCAGTTCCTGGCCCCGGGCGCGCCGCTGGCCGCGCAGGCGGCGAAGGCGGAGGGCTCGCCGGCGTGCGGTCCGCGGGAGCCGCGGGTGCTGGCCGGTGTGCTGTGGAAGTCGAAGGCCGGCCAGTGGTACGTGCTGGCGGCGGGCAGCGCGCAGTTCGCCTCGCTGACGGTGGGCGGCGGCCAGGTGAGCGGGGTCGCGGTGGGCAACCGCCTGGCGGTGAAGGCTCCGGCGGGAGCCCAGGTCGAACTGTCGGGCAAGCTCACGGACGGCTCGAAGGCGGGGGTCCTGCGGTAGCCCGGGGTGGGGCGGAGCACGGCGCACCGAGAGGAAGGAAGTCGGCGCAGAGGGGTTTTCCCCGCCTCTACCCATCAGTACATTGACGCCATGTCTAATACGCCGCCCGCGCCCGCCCTCGTGGCGTCGGAACACACGGAACACATAGACCTCACGGGGGGCCTCAAGGCCCGGAACGTGTCCTTCTCCTGGGAGGACACCCCGCTCCACTGGCTGCCCGGCGACCCCTTCGCCAACCACACCATCAACGTGCTGCACCTCCTGCTCCCGGCGGGCGAGCGCTGGTTCGTGCACGTCTACAAGCAGGTGCTCCCGTACATCACGGACGAGGCGCTGCGCGAGGACGTCGTCGGGTTCATCGGCCAGGAGGCCATGCACGCCACGGCCCACGACGACGTGCTCCCCCACCTCAAGCGGCTGGGCCTGGACCCGACCCCGTACACCGCCCAGGTCGACTGGCTCTTCGAGAAGCTGCTCGGCGACCGGACACTGCCGCCCGGCAAGGCGCGCAAGTGGTGGCTGATGGAGCGCGTGGCGATGATCGCGGCGATCGAGCACTACACCGCGTTCCTGGGCAACTGGATACTCAACGCCGACGAGTTGGACCGGCGGGGCGCCGATCCGATGATGCTCGACCTGCTGCGCTGGCACGGCGCGGAGGAGGTCGAGCACCGCTCGGTGGCCTTCGACCTCTTCATGCACCTGGACGGCAACTACCGGCGCCGTGCCCGCACTTGGGCCACCGCCTTCACGGCACTGGTCTTCCTGTGGCAGCGCGGATCGCGCTACTTCATGGAACACGATCCCGAACGGCCCGGCTCCAAAGCCTCGTTCGGCCAGTTCTACCGCGCGGGACGCAAGGGCACCCTGCCCTCCACGGGCGCGATGCTCAAGTCGATCCCGACGTACCTCTCGCGCACGTACCACCCCTCGCAGGAGGGCTCGACGGCCCAGGCCGTCGCCTACCTGGCCTCCTCCCCCGGCGCCAACGGAGGTGTCCGGGCATGAGGCGGACCACGGCGGTGACGGTGGCGGCGCTGGCGGGCTCGGCATGGCTGGCGAAGCGGGCGATCGGCAGGCGGATCAACGGCGGATCCCCGCTCTGGCCGCTGCCGGCCCTGGAGACTCCGGTGTCGGGCTACTCGCCGCGCCGGTGGATCCCCACACTGATCGTCTCGCGTACGGAACCGGCGCAGGGCGTGCTGTCCCTGGTGCTGGAATCCGCGGAGCTCCCCGCGTGGACCCCGGGCGCGCACGTGGACGTGGCCCTCCCCTCGGGTCTGGTCCGCCAGTACTCCCTGTGCGGCGACCCGGCCGACGAGGGCCGGTACACGATCTCGGTCCGGCTCGTCGAGGACGGCCGCGGCGGCTCGCGCGAGGCGCACGCGCAGCTGGTGGAGGGCGCGGAGCTCTCCGTCCGCCCGCCGCGCAACCGCTTCCCCCTCCAGCCCTCCGCGTCCTACGCCTTCGTCGCGGGCGGGATCGGCATCACCCCGATCCTGCCGATGCTGCGGGCCGCCACGGCGGCCGGCGCGGACTGGACCCTGCTGTACGGGGGCCGGTCGCGCGCCTCGATGCCGTTCCTCGCGGAGCTGGAGGCGTACGGGGACCGGGTCACGATCCTCCCGGAGGACGAGGCGGGCCTCCCCGACCTGGCCCCGCTCTCCGGGACCCCCGCGGGCACCCTGATCTACTGCTGCGGCCCGGCCCCGCTGATGGCGGCGGTGCAGGCGGCGGCCCCGGAGGGCGTCCCGGTCCACCTGGAGCGGTTCTCCCCGGCGGCCGGGACGGGCGACGCGAAGCCCTTCACAGTGGAACTCCGGCGTTCGGGCCGGGTCGTCGAGGTCGCGGCGACGGAATCGACCCTGGCCGCGGTGCGCCGGGAGCTGCCCAACACCCCGTACTCCTGCGAGCAGGGCTTCTGCGGCACCTGCCAGCACCGGGTCGTCTCGGGGGAGATCGACCACCGCGACACCCTGCTCACGGACGGCGAACGCGAGGACTCGATGCTCCTGTGCGTCTCGCGCGCGGCCTCGGACCGGCTGGTCCTGGACCTGTAGAGCCCGCGCCTGGAGCCCCGAACGCGGGAAGGCCCCGGAGACCGAAGTCTCCGGGGCCTTCCTCGCTCAGTCCTTCCTACGGCACTGCCGCCGGCTTCGTGAGAAGGACGCTCTCTCCGTCGCCGACCCAGGCCGACAGGACCTTCACCTTGTCCTTCTCGACCACCTTGAGGGTCGCGACTCCACCACCGGTGAAGTTGATGTTGACCTCGGGCCCGGCTCCGTAGTCGCCGAAGCTCCAGCGGCCCTCACCCGCGACGAGTTCCTTGCCCAGCGACTTGGCCCCTTCACCCGGCGTGAAGGACGTCCGCAACTTCTGCGCGGCGAACGTGCCGTCCTCCCGGAGCGTCAGGTCGGAGCCGTAGCCGTCCCCCCAGGAGCCGACCAGCTGCTCCTTCCGGACGTCTTTCGCCTCGGGCAGCGCTGGAGCATCTGCGAGGGAACACCCTGCCACCGTCCAGGTCACCGCGAAGAGGCAGCCCAGAGCGAGGAGCAGTGCACGCCACGGACGGCGGGCCGTCGGCGTTCTCATCAGAACCTCAACTCCTCACGCCAGGTGACCACGTGATGCTTCGGTCCCATCACGCCCCCGAATCCGTTTTTGTCGAAGAGCCTGGTATAGAACTCTCCCTTGCCTTTGTAGCCCGTGAACAGGTGGGCGGCCGAGGAGAAGTCCTGTACCTCGTCCACAGTGAACTGCACTTGGATCCCCTTGTCCGAGGCGACGATCACCCGGCCCGTGACCTTGAAGGATCCCAGCACCACCTTGACCGCGTTGGGGTCGATCAGACCGGTCGACAGACTCAGCGCGTCCCTCCCGACCTGCTCGACCATCTCGAACGCGGAGAGCTTGCCGATGGAATAGGGCTTGCCGATATCGCCCAAGTCCGTGTTCCCGGTGTCCTTCCACTTCTTCAACGCGGCTTCCCTGGCCGACTTCGCCTCGGGCGTTGAGGCCATCAGCATGGCCATGATGCTCCCGTCACCGGACGTGATCTCATCCGGGCCGGTGCCGACCACCCAGGCTGCCAGCAGTTCCTTGAGCGGGGTCTCCGGAGCCAGCGTGCTGCTGATCGACTCGGTGCACGAGACCAGGATCGGGTCGGCCTGGCACATCTGCGAGTGGAGCCGCTGGGTCTCCGCGGCCGCCTCGGCCTCCTGCTGCTTGGTCTTCTCGTAGAGCGGGGTGAAGACCGGGTCGTAGACCGGCTGGATCACGTTGCTGCCGAGGAGGCCACCCGGAGGGGGCTTCAGCGGGTTGTACCCACCGCGGCCACCACCGCGGCCACCGCCACCGCCGCCACCGCCGCCGCCGCCGCCGTTGTAGTGCTTCTCGACCTCGTCCTTCGGCATGTCCTCGATGTGCTTGCCGTTGGTCCAGCCGCCGCCACCGCAGTAGCCGGCGCTGCCGCAGCTCTCGAGACCGGTCGGGTCGCTCTGGGTGACCGGGCTGTTGTTCGCGTAGCTGTAGCCGTTGAGGGAGTACGGCTGGTCGAGGCTCAGCATGGGGTCGACGCTGATGAACTGGCCGAGGGCCGCGTCGTACTCGCGCGCGCCGATGTGGGTCAGGTTCGTGTTCTTGTCCTCCGGCTTGTCGAGGAACCGCTTGTCGTCCGGCCAGCTCGCCGCCGCCGGTCCGCGTGCGGAGCCGAAGGGGGTCGTGTACCGCTTGGACACCGTCTGCGTGTCGTCCGCGGAGACCGCGAGGGAGGACGTTCCGTGGCTGTCGCCGGCCACGAACGCCAGCTTGGCGGTACCGGATTCGTTGCTCAGGACCGCGACCTTGACGCCCGAGATGCTGTAGGAGCGGGTGGCCCACTTCGTGGCGCCCTTGAGGTGCACCTCGTTGGAGCCGGCGTAGAGCACCGTCTCGCCCGCCGCGTCGCGGCGGATCAGGAGTTCGCCCTCCGCGTCATAGATGTAGTCGGTGGCCGCGGCCCCTTCCGTGGTCTTGGTGAGCTTGCCCTCCGCGCCCCAGTTCAGGGTCTGGGAGGTGGCGCTGCCGGGGGTTTCCGCGCGCTTGGTGGTGTTGCCCGTCGCGTCGACGGTGTACTGCGGGGTGACACCGGTGCAGGTGGCGCCGGTGGTGGTGGCCGCCAGCGCGTGCGGGCGGGCCGGGTCGTAGCAGTAGGTACGGGTCGAAGGAGTCCCGGTGTTGGTCTTCTCCGTGGCCCGCTGGCCCGACGCCGTGTAGGT
>NZ_JBSGXB010000242.1:0-11837 GCF_053609185.1 Streptomyces sp. NPDC054956
CCTGGAGGCCGACGAGCGCGGTGGCGTGGGTCAGGTTCGGGAAGTAGCCGATGCGGACCTCGGACGCGGAGAGCGGCTTGCCGGCGTCCGCGACGTTCGCCTTCGCGGGAGCGTCCTTCTCGGCCTGGGAGCCGTAGCCGCAGGAGGCGAGCGCGCCGATCAGCAGCGGCAGGGCGGCAGCGGCGACGACGCCGCGGCGGGCGGTGGTGCGGGTGGTGCGGATGGCAGGCACGGGAGGACTTCCTCTCGTGACGTGGTCATCTCATGACGCACGTCTTCGTCTGTGGAGCAAGGGCGGGTACGGCTCGGGGGTGTGGGCGCGCATGCGGTGCGCGTACGTCATCGCGCACATCGCGCCACCCCTCCCTGGCCGCTGCCGAGGGCGCCGCTGCCCACGCGGCCGCCCTCCTTCGCGAAGGTGGAGTAGAGATCGGCAAGCATGATCTAGAAGTCCCACCCTTCTTCGTCCGCCTGGATGGTGGTCTCGGCCTTGGAGGCGAAGGACTCGCCGACCATGCCGGCCGCCAGGGTCGTACCGTCCGCCGGGTCGATCAGCAGGAAGGACCCGGTGCGGCGGGAGTCGGCGTACGAGTCGAGCGCGAGCGGCTCGGCGGTACGGACGACGACCCGGCCGATGTCGTTGGCCACGAGCTGCCCGGGGTTCGGGTGCTGCGACAGGTCGTCCAGGGTCAGCCGCGAGGGGATCTCCTTGACGATCGCCTTGACCGTGCGCGTCGTGTGCTTGATCAGCACCCGGGCGCCGACGGCCAGGGGCTGGTCCGCCACGTGGCAGACCGTCGCCTCGACGTCCTGCGTGGTGGCCGGCGCGCTCGCGGACGGCGCGATCAGGTCGCCGCGCGAGATGTCGATGTCGTCCTTCAGACGCACCGTCACCGACTGCGGGGCCCACGCGATGTCCACGCTCTCGCCGAGCGCGTCGATGCCCTCGATGACCGAGGTGCGGCCCGACGGCAGGACCGTGACGGCCTCGCCGACGCGCAGCACGCCGGAGGCGATCTGCCCGGCGTAGCCCCGGTAGTCGGGGTGCTCGGCGGTCTGCGGACGGATCACGTACTGCACCGGGAAACGCGCCGGGCAGGCGGTGAGGTCGTGGCTGACCGGAACGGTCTCCAGGTGCTCCAGCACCGTGGGGCCGCCGTACCAGTCCATGTGCGCGGAGGGCTCGACCACGTTGTCGCCGGCCAGCGCCGAGATCGGGATCGCGGTGATCTCCGGAACGCCCAGGTCGGAGGCGTAGGCGGTGAACTCCTCGGCGATCTTCGCGAAGACGGCCTCCTCGTAGCCCACCAGGTCCATCTTGTTGACGGCCAGGACCACGTGCGGAACGCGCAGCAGCGCGGCGACGGCCGCGTGCCGGCGGGTCTGCTCGATCACGCCGTTGCGGGCGTCGACCAGGACCACGGCCAGGTCGGCCGTGGAGGCGCCGGTGACCATGTTCCGGGTGTACTGCACGTGCCCCGGGGTGTCGGCGAGGATGAACCGGCGCCGGGCGGTGGCGAAGTAGCGGTACGCGACGTCGATGGTGATGCCCTGCTCGCGCTCGGCCCGCAGGCCGTCGGTGAGCAGCGCCAGGTCGGGGGTGTCCTGCCCGCGCTGGGCGGACACGGCCTCCACGGCCTCCAGGGTGTCGGTGAGGATCGACTTGGAGTCGTGCAGGAGGCGCCCGACGAGCGTGGACTTGCCGTCGTCGACGGAGCCGGCGGTGGCGAAGCGCAGCAGGGTGGTCGCCGACGCGTCGGTGAACTGCTCGATGGTGGAGGTCATTTCTAGAAGTACCCTTCGCGCTTGCGGTCTTCCATCGCGGCCTCGGACATCTTGTCGTCGGCGCGGGTCGCGCCCCGCTCGGTGAGACGGGATGCGGCGATCTCGGTGATCACGGCGTCCAGCGTGGTGGCGTCGGAGTCGACGGCACCGGTGCAGGACATGTCACCGACGGTGCGGTAGCGGATCAGGCGGGTCTCGGTGGCCTCGTCGTTCTTGGGACCACCCCACTCGCCGGCCGTCAGCCACATGCCGTTGCGCTTGAAGACCTCGCGCTCGTGGGCGAAGTAGATCTCCGGCAGTTCGATGTTCTCGCGGGCGATGTACTGCCACACGTCCAGCTCGGTCCAGTTCGACAGCGGGAAGACGCGCACGTGCTCGCCCGGTGCGTGGCGGCCGTTGTAGAGCTGCCACAGCTCGGGGCGCTGGCGGCGCGGGTCCCACTGGGAGAACTCGTCGCGCAGGGAGAAGACGCGCTCCTTGGCGCGGGCCTTCTCCTCGTCGCGGCGGCCGCCGCCGAAGACGGCGTCGAACTTCAGGCTCTGGATCGCCTCCGTGAGGGGGACGGTCTGCAGCGGGTTGCGGACCCCGTCCGGGCGCTCGCGCAGCTTGCCGGCGTCGATGTACTCCTGGACGGAGGCCACGTGCAGCCGCAGGCCGTGCTTGGCGACCGCGCGGTCCCGGTAGTCCAGGACCTCGGGGAAGTTGTGGCCGGTGTCCACGTGGAGCAGGGTGAACGGCACCGGCGCCGGCGCGAACGCCTTCAGCGCCAGGTGCAGCATGACGATCGAGTCCTTGCCGCCGGAGAAGAGGATCACCGGCTTCTCGAACTCGCCCGCGACCTCGCGGAAGATGTGCACGGCCTCCGACTCGAGGGCGTCGAGGTGCGACAGCGCGTAGGGCGCGTCCGTCCCTTCGTGGACGTGTGCGACGGTCGTCGTCATGCCAGACCCCTCTCGGTGAGCAGCGCGTGCAGTGCGGAAGCCGACTCCTGCACGGACTGCGTGTGCGACTCGATACGCAGGTCCGGGGAGTCCGGTGCCTCGTACGGGTCGTCGACCCCGGTCAGACCGGAGATCTCGCCCGCCGCCTGCTTGGCGTACAGGCCCTTCACGTCCCGCTCGGAGCAGACCTCGACCGGGGTGGCCACGTGGACCTCCAGGTACGAGGTGCCCTCGGCGGCGTGCCGCTTGCGGACGGCCTCACGGCTGTCCGCGAACGGCGCGATCACCGGGACGAGCGCCTTGACGCCGTTGGACGCGAGGAGTTCGGCGACGAAGCCGATCCGCTGCACGTTGGTGTGCCGGTCCTCACGGCTGAAACCGAGACCGGCGGAGAGGAACTCCCGGATCTCGTCGCCGTCGAGGACCTCCACGCGGTGGCCCTCGGCGCGCAGCCGCTCGGCCAGCGCGTAGGCGATCGTGGTCTTGCCCGCGCTCGGCAGCCCGGTCAGCCACACGGTGGCGCCCTGGTCGCTCACGCTCATCTGCTCTGTCTCCGTAAGTTCTTCGCTGGTCGTCATCAGCCGTGCAGTCCGCACTCGGTCTTGCCCCGCCCGGCCCAGCGGCCGGCGCGCGCGTCCTCGCCCTCCGCCACCCGGCGGGTGCAGGGGGCGCAGCCGACGGAGGCGTAACCGTCCATCAGCAGCGGGTTGGTGAGGACGCCGTGCTCCAGGACGTACGCGTCCACGTCGTCCTGGGTCCAGCGGGCGATCGGCGAGACCTTGACCTTCTGCCGCTTCTCGTCCCAGCCGACCACCGGGGTGTTCGCCCGGGTCGGGGACTCGTCGCGGCGCAGGCCCGTCGCCCACGCGTCGTACGCGGTCAGGCCCTCTTCGAGGGGCTTGACCTTGCGCAGCGCGCAGCACAGGTCGGGGTCGCGGTCGTGCAGCTTGGGGCCGTACTCCGCGTCCTGCTCGGCGACCGTCTGGCGCGGGGTGAGGGTGATGACGTTGACGTCCATCACGGCCTCGACCGCGTCGCGGGTGCCGATGGTCTCCTCGAAGTGGTAGCCGGTGTCGAGGAAGACCACGTCCACGCCGGGGAAGGCGCGGGACGCCAGGTGGGCGACGACCGCGTCCTCCATGGAGGAGGTCACGGCGAACCGCTTGCCGAAGTTCTCGGCCGCCCAGGTGAGGATCTCCAGCGCGGAGGCGTCCTCGAGGTCCCGGCCCGCCTGCTCGGCCAGCGCCTTGAGTTCCGCCGCTTTGAGCTGCGCCGATGTGAGATGCGCGTCTTGAGTAGTGGTCATATCTCGTCCCCTCCAGCGTCGTTGGACTGAACACCCCGGGCCAGCAGCCCGAGGTACTTCAGCTGGAAGGCTCGATTGCAGGCCCTGCATTCCCAGGCACCGTGACCCGTTTCGTTGGGGAACAGGTCCTCGTCGCCGCAGTACGGGCAGTAGAACGGGGCCGCGCGCTCGCTCACGAGAGGTCCTCGTCCTTCGCACGGGTCACCCAGGCGGCGAAGCGCTCGCCGTCCTCGCGCTGGTCCTGGAAGCGCGTGACGACCCGCTCGACGTAGTCGGGCAGACCGGCCGAAGTGACCTTGAGGCCGCGGACCTTGCGGCCGAAGCCGGCCTCCAGGCCGAGCGCGCCGCCCAGGTGGACCTGGTAGCCCTCGACCTGGTTGCCCTCGTCGTCCAGGACCAGCTGGCCCTTGAGACCGATGTCCGCCACCTGGATACGGGCGCAGGCGTTCGGGCAGCCGTTGATGTTGATGGTGAGCGGCTCGGCGAACTCCGGCAGGCGGCGCTCCAGCTCGTCGATCAGCGAGGCGCCGCGCGCCTTCGTCTCGACGATGGCCAGCTTGCAGAACTCGATGCCGGTGCAGGCCATCGTGCCGCGGCGGAACGGGGACGGCTTGACCCGCAGGTCCAGCGCCTCCAGGGCCGCGACGACCGAGTCGACCTTGTCGGCCTCGACGTCGAGCACGATCATCTTCTGCTCGGCGGTGGTGCGCAGGCGGCCGGAGCCGTGCTGCGAGGCCACGTCCGCGATCTTGACCAGGGTGGCACCGTCGACGCGGCCCACGCGGGGCGCGAAGCCGACGTAGAACTTGCCGTCCTGCTGCTGGTGCACGCCGACGTGGTCGCGCCACTGGCCGCTGGGCTGCTCGGGCGCGGGGCCGTCGGTCAGCTCGCGCTTGAGGTACTCGTCCTGAAGGACCTGGCGGAACTTGGCCGGGCCCCAGTCGGCGACGAGGAACTTCAGGCGGGCGCGGGTGCGCAGCCGGCGGTAGCCGTAGTCGCGGAAGATCGAGATGACGCCCTCGTACACCTCCGGGACCTCGTCCAGCGAGACCCAGGTGCCCAGGCGGACGCCCAGCTTCGGGTTGGTGGAGAGGCCGCCGCCGACCCAGACGTCGAAGCCGGGGCCGTGCTCGGGGTGGTTCACGCCGACGAAGGCGATGTCGTTGATCTCGTGCGCCACGTCGAGCAGCGGCGAGCCGGAGATCGCGGACTTGAACTTGCGGGGCAGGTTGGAGAAGGCCGGGTTGCCCACGATGCGGCGGTAGATCTCGTCGATGGCGGGGGTGCCGTCGATGATCTCGTCCTGCGCGATGCCGGCGACGGGCGAGCCGAGGATGACGCGGGGCGTGTCACCGCAGGCCTCGGTGGTCGAGAGGCCGACGGCCTCCAGACGGCGCCAGATCTCCGGGACGTCCTCGATGCGGATCCAGTGGTACTGCACGTTCTGCCGGTCCGTGAGGTCGGCGGTGCCGCGCGCGAACTCCTCGGAGATCTCGCCGATGACGCGCAGCTGCTCGGTGGTCAGCCGGCCGCCGTCGATGCGGACGCGCAGCATGAAGTACTTGTCGTCCAGCTCCTCCGGCTCCAGGATCGCGGTCTTGCCGCCGTCGATCCCGGGCTTGCGCTGGGTGTAGAGGCCCCACCAGCGCATACGGCCGCGCAGGTCGTTGGGGTCGATCGAGTCGAAGCCCGCCTTGGAGTAGATGTTCTCGATGCGCGTCCGCACATTGAGACCGTCGTCGTCCTTTTTGAACTGCTCGTTGCCGTTGAGGGGCGTGTGGTGTCCGACGGCCCACTGACCCTCACCGCGGTGACGGCCGGTCTTACGGCGCGCGGCGGCGGCAGCGGGTGCGGCGGCTGCGGGCGTTTCGGGGGTGGCGGCCATGACGGTACGTCCTTCTTCAACGGCTCAAGGCAGGGGGCAGGGGCAGTGGCGGCGGAACCCCTGGCGTGGAGCGGATGTGGCTGATCACCGCCCGTTCGGGGCGGTGCACGGCCTACAGGGGATTGCGGTGCGGGAGTACGGCGGGCGGTGTTCTCGCGTCCGCGGCGGCAGCGGCGCGGAGCGCTGTCGCGGCGGTGCCGATTACCGTCAGCGCGCCGGACAGATGGCGCTGGACATGCGGCCGAGGTCGACGTGTCGTCGACTCACCAAGGCAATTCCAGCTCCGTTCATGGGGGGAAGCGTGGCATGGGGCGATTGGAGGAGTCCACTACTGTCCACAATCCGGACGAACTCGTCTCGCATCGCAAGATCTCCGTGACCGGGGTCACCCCACGGGCCCCTCCGGCCCCGCCGCTGCGCGGGGCCGGGCTCCGGGGCTACGCGCCGGGCCAGGAGCCGGGGGTGGGGGTGAGCGCCTTCTGCTCCGACTCCTCCTTGAAGACCTTGAAGCCGCGCCGGAGGTAGTTGTCCATCGCCGTCGGGCCGTCCTGGCTGCACGTGTGGAGCCAGACGCGCCGCGTCGGGTCCAGCTCCGGCCAGCGCTCGGCGAGCGACCAGGCCCGCTCGACGCCCACCGTCAGCAGGTGGCCGCCGATGCGCCGGCCCCGGAAGTCGGGGAGCAGGCCGAAGTACATGATCTCCACCACACCGTCCGGCTGGGGATCGAGCTCCACGTAGCCCGCCGGCGTGCCCCGGTCGTACGCCACCCACGTCTCCACCCCGGGACGGCCCAGCTGCTCCACCCACTGGGCGCGCGTCAGCGACAGCCGGTCCGTCCAGTGGATGTCGCCGCCCACCGAGGCGTAGAGGAAGCGGCTGAACTCCGGCGACGGGACCTCCGAGCGCGCGATGCGGATCTCCGGGCCGGGGACGGCCGCCGGGACGAGATCGGAGGGTGAGGTCATTTCCAGGGACCAGGTGGTCAGTGTGATGGTGCTCATGTACGCCAGGGAATCACACGCGCGTACGTCAGGGTCACGGGCGCCCGGGAGCCGTGGGCGCGGGTGCGGGCGCCGGGGACGCGGGCACCGGTGTCACAGGCACCGGCCGCCGCCGGAGGGCCCCCAGGGCTCCGGGGCGCCCCGCCGGGCGCTGACCACGGCCGGGGCCGTGGAGTGGGGGAGCAGGGCGGCCGGGTTCGCGGGGCGGACCAGCTCCACCTCCACGTCCTGCGCGAAGCGGTACGGGCGATGGGTCAGGACGCCCGCCAGGTTGCGGCGCACCCGGGACATCTCCGCGCGGACCGTCACCGTGCGCGTCGGGTCGCCGAAGAGCTCCAGGGCGAGCTCCGCGGCCGAGCGGCCCTTCGGCGACTCCGCCAGCAGGAACAGGAGCTCCGCGTGGCGCGGGGTGAGCTCCTGGGACCAGCTGCCCGCGGCCCCGTAGACGGTCGCCAGCCAGCCTCCGGGACGGCTCAGGTCCAGGACGACGCGGGTGGCGGCCTCGGCGCCGGTACGGGCCTGCGCGACGCTCAGCAGCCAGCCGCCCGGCAGCGGCTCCACCAGGCAGTCGCCCAGCTGCGGCACCCACACCCGGCCCGGGCCGAAGGATTTGGGCAGCGGGATCCGCTCCGTGGGCGCCAGGCCGGTGACGGCCGCCGTCCAGCCGTGGGCGTCCACGGCCAGGGCCCGCCCGGGCAGCCGGGCCAGCAGCGGGGCCGCCACGGACCGCAGCCGCTCCAGGGACTCCAGGTGGCGCACCCGCAGCTCCCGCTCCGCGAGGCGGGCCACGGAGCTCACCCACGCCAGGGTCGCCGGGTGCATGGTGGCCAGCGGCCCGCTGACGTCGACGACGCCGAGCAGCTGCCCGTCCCTGGGGTCCCGTACGGGGGCTCCCGCGCAGGTCCAGTCGTGGTGGCTGGAGACGAAGTGCTCCGCCGAGAACACCTGGACCGGTCTGCGGGCCACCAGCGCGGTGCCCACCCCGTTGGTGCCGACCACGGCCTCGTCCCAGTCGGCGCCGACCGCGAAGCCGAGCCGGTCCGCCTTGCGCAGGATCGAGGAGTGGCCCTCCCGCCACAGCAGCCGGCCGTCCGCGTCGGCGACGACCATGATGTGCAGGGCCTCGTCCAGCGAGGGCAGCAGCCCCTCGCGCAGGACGGGCAGCAGGTCCCGTAGCGGCGAGGTCTGGCGCCGTTCCTCGGTCTCGGCGGCGGACAGCATCCGGGAGCGGGTGTCGCGGTCCGGGTGGACCCCGCCCGCCATCATCCGGCGCCAGGACTCGGCGATCTCCGGGCGCGGCGCGGCCGGCGGCCGGTCCCCGGCCAGCGCCGCCGCCCGTACGCCCTTGAGCAGACGCGCGGCATCCCGTGCGTCCATGGCCGAGATGCGTGCGACATCGACCGCACTGCCCTTGGTGTGGGCCACCGGAACCTCCCCGTGGTGGAACAGCCGTACTACGGATACCGCCCGGAGGTGATCCCGGACACGCCGCTTCCCCGAGGCCCGTCCGGCACGCCCGGCGGGCGGTTCCGACTCAAAGGTTGCAACGTCCTGCAACTCTCGCCAAGTCCCGGTCGGCCGATCGAAACTGTGCGGACGTCGCCCAGCGACGTGACAGCTCCTTCCTCGGGGCTTCTCGGATCAGGGGTGGTGCCGAGTCGGCGCGGCGCCATCCCTGTTCCAGGTCAACGGGCTCGGATCTCGGCCCGCAGTGCTCCTCGGAGGGTTGGGGCCCTCCCGAGGACCTCCTGCTAGCCCGCGATCCGGGCCCGTTCCACCACCGATCCCAGGTCCAGGCTGTGGGGCAGCGTGCCGAAGGCCGCGCCCCAGTCGCCGCCCAGGCGCGAGGCGCAGAAGGCGTCGGCCACCTCCGGCGGGGCCCAGCGCACCAGCAGCGATCCCTGCAGCACCAGGGCCATCCGCTCCACGACACGGCGGGCCCGGGCCTCGATGCCCTCCAGGTCCGCGAGCTCGGTCAGCAGGTTCTTGATGGCCGAATCCAGCCGGTGGTCGGCGCCGCGCGCCAGGCCGACCTCCTGGAGGAAGGCGTTCAGGGCCTGCGGCTCGCGCTGGAGCGCGCGCAGCACGTCCAGGGCCTGGACGTTGCCCGAGCCCTCCCAGATGGAGTTCAGCGGGGACTCGCGCAGCAGCCGGGGCAGCCCGGACTCCTCTACGTAGCCGTTTCCGCCCAGACACTCCAGGGCCTCCGCGACCATCGGCGTACAGCGCTTGGTCACCCAGTACTTCGCGGCGGGCACCGCGATGCGCAGGAAGGCCCGCTCCTGGTCGGTGCCCGCGTCGTAGGCGGCGGCGAGGCGCAGGGTCAGGGTGGTGGCCGCCTCCGACTCCAGGGCGAGATCGGCGAGCACGTTGCGCATCAGAGGCTGGTCGATGAGCGGTGCTCCGAAAGCAGAGCGGTGCTCCGCATGGTGAGCGGCCTGCGTCAGCGCCTGCCGCATCAGCGAGGCCGAACCGATCACACAGTCCAGCCGGGTCGCCGCGACCATCTCGATGATGGTCCGCACCCCCCGGCCCTCCTCGCCCACCCGCCGCGCCCAGGTCCCGTCGAACTCCACCTCGCTCGACGCGTTCGACCGGTTGCCCAGCTTGTCCTTCAGCCGCTGGATCCCGAACACGTTGCGCGTGCCGTCCGGCAGCACACGCGGCACCAGGAAGCACGTCAGCCCGCCGGGCGCCTGCGCCAGCACCAGGAACCCGTCGCACATCGGCGCCGAGCAGAACCACTTGTGCCCCGTCAGCAGGTACTCGCCCGAGGCGTCCAGCGGTACCGCCGCCGTCGTGTTGGCCCGTACGTCGCTGCCGCCCTGCTTCTCCGTCATCCCCATGCCGAAGAGCACCCCGGCCTTCTCCCCGGCCGGCCGCAGGCCCTCCTCGTACACGTGCGAGGTCAGCCGCGGCTCCCACTCGGCGGCGAGTTCCGGATCGGTCCGCAGCGCCGGTACCGCCGCGTGCGTCATCGAGACCGGGCAGCCGTGCCCGGCCTCCGCCTGCGACCACACGAAGAACCCGGCCGCGCGCCGCAGATGCCCCGCGGGCCGCCCCCACGCGTCGGTGAGCCCGGCGCCCACGGCGTGCCCGAGCAGCCGGTGCCACGAGGGGTGGAACTCCACCTCGTCGATGCGGTTCCCGTACCGGTCGTGCGTCCGCAGCTTCGGCGGGTTCTCGTTCGCCTGCGTCCCCCAGTCCTGCGCCTGCCGGGACCCGGCCGCGCGCCCGAGGTCCGTGAGCTCCTCCCTTACCTCCGCGGCCACTTCGGGCGCCGCGTCCGCGAGATGCCGCTCCACGCCCTCGCTCAGGACCCGGTCGCTGCCGTATACGTCGTAGCCCACGAGGAGCGGGGCCTGGTTGGTGACTGTGTGGGTGGTGGCTGCCATGCCGATACCGTAAGGACGTGCAGCCAGCAAAAGAAACACCTGAGCGGATCCCGGGACGGCTCCACCGGGCCCGCGCCCTCTACCGCAACGTCTCCAAGCGCAAGATGGCGTGGCTGCTGCTCAAAGACACCGTGAACTCGTGCATCGAGTACCGCATCCTCGGACTCGCGGCCGAGGCGGCCTTCTTCACCCTGCTCTCGCTGCCCCCGCTCTTCCTGGGCCTGCTGGGCCTGCTCGGCTACGTGGACGGCTGGTCCGGCGGTACGACCGTCGCCAGCATCGAGGAGAACATCCTGCGGGCGGTCGGCACGGTGCTGTCCGACCGGGGCGTCAACGACATCGCCAAGCCGATGCTCGACGACGTCACCAACCGGGGCCGCCCCGACCTCATCTCCCTCGGCTTCGCCTTCGCCCTCTGGTCGGGCTCGCGCGCCGTCAACGTCTTCATCGACACCATCACCGTCATGTACGGGCTCGACGGACAGCGCGGCATCGTCAAGACCCGGCTGCTGGCCTTCCTCCTGTACGTCATCGCCCTGCTGATCGGCGCCATCGTGCTGCCGCTGATGGTGGTCGGCCCGGACGCCGTCGTACGGCTCGTGCCGTGGAGCACGGAGGTGATCGAGGTCCTGTACTGGCCCGTGGTCACCCTGCTGTCCATCGCGTTCCTGACCACGCTCTACCACGTGTCCGTCCCGGTCCGGTCGCCCTGGATCGAGGACGTGCCGGGTGCGCTGGTGGCCCTCGCCATGTGGGTGTTCGGCTCGTTCCTGCTGCGGATCTACCTCACCAACACCGTGGAGGGGCCGACGATCTACGGATCGCTCGCGGCCCCCGTAGCGGTCCTGCTGTGGATCGGCATCTCCGCCTTCGCCGTCCTCGTCGGCGCGGCCGTCAACGCCGCCATCGACCGCGTCTGGCCCTCGGTGGCCACGGCGGCGGCGCGCGAGGCGAACGAGCGGGTCCGCGAGGCGGAGGCCGCCCAGCTGGTCGCGCGGGCCGCCGCCTGGCGGGCGCTGGCGGAGGGGGAGTCGGAGGACGACGAGGACGGCGACATGCCCTCGGAGTTCCCCGAGCGCTGGTCGAAGTTCCTCCCTCCGGAGGACTACCACTCGCGCCTGCGCAAGCACTGACGGCCGCCGTAGCCTGGTCTGCGTGAGCGAGTCCGCGTACGAGGAACGGCCGTCCCGGACGGTCGCCGGAGCGGTGCTCTGGCGGGCCGGCGGGACCGGCGGCGTGGTGCTGCCCGACGGCTGCATGGACCTGCTCTGGGTGGACGGGCGGCTCCTGGTGGCCGGACCCGACACCGTCGCGCACCGGGCCGGGGAGGTCCCGGGCTCCGGCTTCGCCGGGATCAGGCTCGCCCCCGGCACGGCGCCCCTGCTGCTCGGCGTACCGGCCCGGATCCTGCGCGACCGGCGGGTGGAGCTGGCCGACCTGTGGCCCGGCGCCGAGGCGCGGCGCCTCACCGGGCGGGTGGCCTCGTACGAGGACCCGCGCGCGGGGCTGGAGGAGCTGGCCGGG
>NZ_JBSGXB010000243.1:0-11808 GCF_053609185.1 Streptomyces sp. NPDC054956
GCCCGGGCGCGATGCGCGCCCGGGCCCCGCGGCGTTCCCGGCGGGGGCGGCCCGCCGCACGGGGCCGGTTCCGCCCGGTCCCGCCGGGGGCCACCCCCTAGGCTGGGGCGTGACTGTTCTCGATGCTCGAAGAGGCGACTGAAGATGAGCGCGTACGGATCCTTCCCCGGCTCGCGGCCCCGCCGGCTGCGCACCACCCCGGCGATGCGGCGGATGGTCGCGGAGTACCGGCTGCACCCCTCGGACCTGATCCTCCCGGCGTTCGTCCGGGAGGGAATCAGCGAGCCGCTCGCCATCTCGGCGATGCCGGGCGTGGTCCAGCACACGCGGGACACGCTGCGGAAGGCCGCCGTGGAGGCGGTCGAGGCGGGCGTCGCGGGGATCATGCTGTTCGGGGTTCCGGCCGACGAGAACAAGGACGCGCGGGGTACGGCGGGCACCGAGCCGGACGGCATCCTGCAGGTCGCGATCCGCGACGTGAAGGCCGAGGTCGGGGACGACCTGGTGATCATGTCGGACCTGTGCCTGGACGAGTACACCGACCACGGCCACTGCGGGGTCCTCGACGAGAACGGGCGCGTGGACAACGACGCGACGCTGGAGCGCTACGCCGAGATGGCGCAGGTCCAGGCCGACGCGGGCGTCCACGTGGTCGGCCCCAGCGGGATGATGGACGGCCAGGTCGGTGTCATCCGCGACGCGCTGGACGAGACCGGGCACGAGGACGTCTCGATCCTGGCCTACACGGCGAAGTACTCCTCGGCCTTCTACGGCCCCTTCCGCGAGGCCGTCGCCTCCTCGCTCCAGGGCGACCGCAAGACGTACCAGCAGGACCCGGCGAACGCCCGTGAGTCGCTGCGCGAGCTCGCCCTCGACCTGGAGGAGGGCGCGGACATGGTGATGGTCAAGCCGGCCGGACCCTACCTCGACATCCTGTACCGGGTCGCGCAGGCGGTCGACGTACCGGTGGCGGCGTACCAGATCAGCGGCGAGTTCGCGATGATCGAGGCGGCGGCGGAGAAGGGCTGGATCGAGCGCGACCGGGCCATCCTGGAGACCCTGCTCGGCATCAAGCGCGCGGGCGCGGACACGATCCTGACGTACTGGGCGACCGAGGTCGCCCAGTGGCTGCGGGCGGAGCGGTAGGGCTGGGGGCCGGGGTTCGCGACCGCAGGCCCCGGCCGCCGCGTGGTGTCCGGCTCGCGGGGTGTCGGGGGCAGGCGCACTCTGGAAGCAGGGTGAGTCCCTGGAGGTGATGCAGCATGTCCACACTCGTCGGGTGGCATGTGGATCTCGAATTCACCGAGGAGGGCCACCGCACCAGTGCGGCGGCCCTGGTACGGCTCGGGGACGGCTCCGAGATCAGGGCGCACGGCTACGCCATGCGCCACCCCTCGGACCCTGAGCAGCTGAGGGTCGGGGAAGAGATAGCGGGCGCTCGCGCGCTCATGGACATCGCGTCCCAGATGTTGCAGAAGGCCCACGCCGAGATCGACGAGGCGACGGGCCGTCATTCCTATCCGCTCAATCGCTGAGCGTCCGGCCGGCCCCTGACCGCCCCCACTGGGAGCCGTCAGCGGGTCCGGCCGCGGAACAGGACGCCCGCCAGGGCCACGGCCGCCGCCGTGATGCCCGCGCACCAGGCGAGTGCCACCCAGGGGGAGTTCCCGGCCGACTGGGCCAGCAGCAGTGCGCGCAGGGATTCGATGACCGGGGTCAGCGGCTGGTGTTCGGCGAAGCCGTGCAGCCAGGTCGGCATCGTACGGATCGGGACGAACGCGCTGGACGGGTACGGCAGGAACATCATCAGGAACGTGAAACCGCCCGCCGCCTCCGGCGACTTGGCGAGCAGTCCGAGGACGGCGGCCAGCCACGAGATCGCCGTGATGTACGCGAGCAGCAGCCCGGCCGCCGCGAGGAAGGCGAGCGGCCCCGCCTGGGGGCGGAAGCCGATGGCGAGGGCGACGGCGAGGACCAGGACGGTGGACAGGAGGTTGCGCAGGACGGAGGCCGTGACGTGGGCGGCCAGGATCGGGATGCCGCCGATGTCCAGGGAGCGGAAGCGGTCGACGATCCCGTTCTTCATGTCGTCCGCGACGCTGACGGCGGTGCTCGCCGCGCCGAAGCCCGCGCACAGCAGCATGGCGCCGGGGACCACGTACGTCACGTACGCGGTGCCGGTGTCGATGGCGCCGCCGAAGAAGTAGACGAAGATCAGCATCAGCATCACGGGCAGCATCAGCGCCGCGATCAGCGCGTCCGGGCTGCGGCGGCTGATGCGCAGGCTGCGCCCGGCCAGCGAGAACGCCGCGCTGGGCGTGCGCGTGGGCGTGCGCGTGGGCGTGGTCGTCGTGGTCATCGGGAGGCTCCCGTCAGGGCGAGGAACACGTCGTCGAGGGTGGCGGTGTGCACCGCGAAGCGGGCGATGCCGGTGCGGTCCGGGTCGAGTTCGTCGAGCAGGGCGCGCACGTGGGCGGCGCTGCCGTCGGTGGGCAGGCCCAGGGTGAGTTCGTCCGGTACGAGGTGCACCGCGCGCGGGGTCAGCGCCTCGTAGGCGGTCCGGTCGGCCAGGGTCAGGTCGAGGCGGTGGCCCGCGACCCGGGACTTGAGTTCGGCGGGCGTGCCCTCGGCGGCGATCCGCCCCTCGGCCAGGACGGCGACGCGGTCGGCGAGCCGGTCGGCCTCCTCCAGGTACTGGGTGGTGAGCAGCACGGTCGTGCCGTCCGCGCGCAGTTCCCGTACGAGGTCCCACAGGTCCTGGCGGCTGCGCGGGTCGAGGCCGGTCGTCGGCTCGTCCAGGAAGAGCACCTGCGGCTGCGAGACCAGGCTCGCGGCGAGGTCGAGGCGCCGCCGCATGCCTCCCGAGTACGTCTTCGCGGTGCGCGCGGCGGCCTCGGCGAGTCCGAAGCGGTCCAGCAGCTCGTCGGCCCGGGCCCGGGCCGCGCGCGGGCGCAGTCCGCGCAGCCGGCCCATCATGCGCAGGGTCTCGGCGCCGGTCTGGAGTTCGTCGACGGCCGCGAACTGCCCGGTGAGGCTGATGGAGCGGCGTACGAGGGCCCGTGCGGAGGCGGTGTCGTGGCCCGCGACGCGGGCGGTGCCGGAGTCGGGTTCGGTGAGGGTCGCCAGGATCCGGACGGTGGTGGTCTTCCCGGCGCCGTTGGGGCCGAGGAGGGCGAGGACGCTGCCGCGCGGGACGGCGAGGTCGATGCCGTCGAGGACGCGCAGGGCGCCGTAGGACTTGGTCAGGGCGGTGGCGTGGATGCCGAGGTCATGGGTCGTGGTCATCGCGGACCGCACTCCCTTCTGCGTACGAGTCTTCTGCGTATGGGTTACGCGCTTCTGTGTAAGTAATACACAGAACTAGGATGTGGGTCAACGACTCATCAGGGAGGAGGCGGCGATGGCGAAGGACCCCGACGGGGAAACCGGGCTCCCGGCGAGCCTGGAGATGGCCTGGGGCCTGCGCGAACGCCCCGGCAAGGGCCCCCGCCCCACCCTCACGCTCCCCCGGATCGTGGACGCCGCCGTCGCGCTCGCCGCGGGGGAGGGGATGGACGCCGTCTCCATGGGCCGGGTGGCCAAGGAGCTCGGCGTCTCGACGATGTCCCTCTACCGGTACGTCACGGCGAAGGAAGAGCTGTACATCCTGATGGCCGACGCGGGCGTCGGCACCCCGCCGGCCCCTTCCGGGGTCTCGGGCTGGCGGGAGCTGCTGTCGGAGTGGGCGTACGCGCAGCGCGCCGTCCTGATGGCCAACTCCTGGATCCTGCGCATCCCCCTCACCGGGGCACCGGTCAGCCCGAACCAGCTCGCCTGGATGGAGCGCGGGCTCGCGTCGATGGCCGGGACCGCCCTGCGGGAGAGCGAGAAGATCTCGGCGATCATCCTGATCGGCGGCCTGGTCCGCAACGAGGCGACGATGGCGGCGGACATGATGGACGCCATCATCAAGTCCGGCGTCGCGCCGGACCAGGTCCTGGGCCAGTACGTACGCACGCTGCGGCTGATGACCGGCCCGGACACCCACCCGGCGGTGACGCGGCTGCTGGAGTCCGAAGCGTTCACGGGCTCGGACGAGCCGGACTTCCAGTTCCGCTTCGGCCTGAACCGCATCCTGGACGGCCTGGCCGGACTGATCAGCGAGCGGTCCACTCCGTGAGGGCGGCCCAGGCGGTGGGGGTCAGGTCGAGGACGGGGCCCTGCGGGACCTTCGAGTCCCGGACGTGGACCTGGGTCGCGCAGGTGGCGACCTCTACGCACTGGCCGCCCTCGCTGCCGCTGTAGGAGGACTTCCGCCAGGTGACGGCCACTTCCAGGCAGGCGCCGCCTTCGCTGCCGCTGTAGCTGGACTTGAACCACTTCGGTGCGGTCGTGGCGCTCATGTCTCTCCTAGCAGGCGGCCCAACAGGCCCCGCGTCTGCTCGGTGTTGAGGGCCTGGGTCCGCAGCATTGCATACTTGCGCGCCAGGATGCTGACCTCATCCGGGTCCGAGATGAGCTGGCTCCCGCGCTGGGTTTCGGTGTAGCCGAGGTGCTGGTGGTCCGGCGTTTCGAGGAGGATGAACGGGCCGTCGAGGCCCGCGTGCGACGTACGGCCCAGCGGCATCACCTGGAGGCTCAGGTCCGGCAGGTCGGCGCATTCGCGCAGGTGTCGGAGCTGCTCCGCGTACACCTCGTCTCCGCCGAGCCGGTCCCGCAGGACGGCCTCCCAGATGACGAAGCTCAGCGTCGGCGGACTGGCGCGGCGCAGGATCTCCTGGCGGGCGATGCGCGAGGCGGTCAGTGACTCCACCTCCGGCTCCGGGTGGGCCGGTACGCGGCAGGCGAAGACGGCCCGGGCGTAGTTCTCCGTCTGGAGCAGGCCCGGTACGACCTGGTTGTCGAACCAGGAGAGGGCGATCGCGCTGTACTCCAGGTCCATGTACTCCTCCGCCCATGGCGGCGTCGCGTCCAGGGCGGGCATCCCGTCGGCCGCGATGGTCAGGATGCCCGGCAGGCCGAGGTGGTGGTCCATCAGCTCGGCGACGTTCGGCATCAGCGCGCGGCGGCCCTGCTCGATGGACGCGATGGTCTCCGCGTCCAGACGGACCAGCTCGCCGAGCTGCTTCTGGGTCAGGTTCTTGGCGACTCGGCCGGCGGCCACCTGCGTGCCGACCATCTTCATGGTCGTCGCGTTCGGCCGTGCGCGTTTCCTCGGTGGCATGACAGCGAACTCCCCACCCGTGCAGGTGCACTACCCCGTGCCGACCCGTACTCATCACGGAGTACGGGTCGGCGCTCGGCACCACGCTAGTGACTGCGCGCGACGATCGCCGGGTGAATCCGCATACTCAAGCCGCGCTCCTGAGCGAGCGGCTCTACCTGCGCAATCCGCGAACAGTCGCAGCTGCACGCCAGTTCACACGTGACACCTTGCACGCGTGGGGGAGGGTCGACCGGGACGGTGAGGTGTTGCTCTGCGTGAGCGAGTTGGCGACCAACGCCCTGCGGTACGGGGTCCCGCGCGGGCGGGGGTACCTGGTGCGGCTGCTGGCCTTCGACGCCACCGTGAGGGTCGAGGTGCACGACAGCGGGCCCGGGCTCTCGCGGATGACGGAGGGGCCGCCGGCCGGGTGGGGGCTGCGGCTCGTGGACGGCCTTGCCGACGCCTGGGGCGTGTTGCCCCGGGCGCCGGGCAAGGTCGTGTGGTGCGAGTTCCGCTGCCGCTGACTCAGGCGGTCGTGCGGCGGCGGTGGCGGCCGGTGCCGGCGACCAGGGCGGCGCCCATGGCCAGGGCCACGCCGGCTCCGCCGAGGGCCCAGGTGGTGGCCGGGTCGGCGCCGGTGGCGGCGAGCTCGCCGGCGGTCTGGGTCTGGCCGGTGGGCACCTGGCCGCCGGTCTGCGGGGCCGGGCCGTTGTCGACGATCGGCACGGCTCCGCCGTCGGGCTCCGGCTGGTTGCCCGTATTGGGGACGATCTTGGACAGGACCGGGACGGACCAGGACTCCACGAAGGAGTGCTCGTCGCCCGGGCCGTCGCCGCGTGCCTGCACCGTCACGAAGCCGGTGGGTGCGTCGGCCGAGAGCCGGACGCGCACCTTGACGTCGAAGTTCTGGCCGGCACGGACGGGGCCGTCCGCGAGCATGAAGCTGTAGAAGTACCCGTCCGAGTACCAGCCCTTCGCTTCGTGCCAGCCCACCTTGCCGTGCTCGTCCGGCCCGTAGACCTCTGCCTGGATCTGGCCGTTCTTCATCGGCACCCAGTCGGGGCGGGACATGCTGAACCAGACGAGGAGGTGCTCGAGGTCGGGCTTGCCCGCGTTGTCGACGTGGATCGAGAACTCCTGCCAGTTGCCGCCCGCCGCGAACCCGCTCTTCGGCACGCCGTTCAGGGTCAGCTTCGGGCCTGCCACGGCCTCCGGGTCCTCGGGAGCCCCGACCGCTCCGGCGATCTTGGTCTTCACCCAGGAGCCCGGCGTACCGAGAACGCGGTCCCCCACCTTGCTCGAGCCGCTGACGCCCAACTCGAAGGCCACGGCCGGGGTGTCGGAGGCGAAGCTGATCCGTACGTCGATCGTGTAGGACTCGTCCGTGGCCAGGTCCCGGGGGCTGCCGAGGTCGAACTCGGGCATGCGGTTCAGGGAATCGTCCGGCAGCAGCACGGCCGGCCGCCAGGTCTTGTTCCCGCCCTGGTCGGTGACCTGGCGCTCGACCTTGATCTGCGAGGGCTTGAACTTCGCGTCCCACTGCATGGCGCCGAGGCTCACGGAGTGCTGCGAGACCGGGATGTGACCGGCGTTGTCGACCGTCAGGGTCAGGTGAGTCCAGCTACCGTCGGCCTTGAACCCGTCCTTCGGGACGCCCTGGACCTTGATGCCCGGGCCCGCGAGGTATCCGGGGTCCGAGGGTGCGTCGTCCGAGCCCTCGTCCGGGCCCTTCTTCGCGGACTGATCGGACTGCCCCGAGGGCTCCGACTGCTTGGCGCCTGCGCCTGCGGCTGCGGCTGCGCCGGCTCCGGCGTCCGCCGCGGCCGCCTCGTCCTTCGGTGCGGAGTCCGGTACGGAGACCGCCGGCTGGTCCTGGTCGGCGGCCATTGCGGGCGTGGTCATGAGCACCGTCGGGCCGACCACTGCTGCGGCGGCTACGGCGGCTATGCGCTTGAACTGCATGTCTTGGGTTCCCTCCCCTTTTGAACATGCTCAGGTTATGCGCGGTGGCGCGAATTCCGGTACGCAAAGAGATCACAGGTTCGCCAAGATCCGGGAATGGCCGATCCTCGCCCTGCCTCAGGGTTCGACCCTGGCGGTCAAGCGGGTCATTGCCTTGTGAAGTTCGCGTTCCGTACCGACCGGGACGATCGCCCCGCGCCCCGGGACCCGTACCCCGCCCGTCAGGGCCACGCGGGTGCCGCCGCCCGGCTCCGGGGCTGCGGCCATGCCGATGATCAGGAAGCGGCTCTGGAGCCAGCACCAGCCCGGGCGCAGGACGCCGCGGAAGTGGGCGCGCAGGCCGTACTTGCTACGGGCCAGGGCCTCCACGCGGTCGCCCGTGACCCGGAGCACGCGCACGGTGCGCATGTCCGGCTGGAAGCGGCCGAATTCGCCCTCCAGGTCGGACATCACGGCCCAGACGGCCTCCAGGGGGGCGGGCAGGACCTGTTCGACCACCCGGGCTCCCGGGACGCCGGCCGCCATGATGCGGAGGCGGGAGATCGAATTCGGCGCGTGGGTCTCGTACGTTTCGTGCGTCATGCGGACCACGCCTTCCTGAAGCTCGAACGGGCCCGGTGCAGCCGGGATTTGGCGGTGCCGGGCGGGACGCCCAGCAGGGCGGCGGCGGACTCCTCGTCCAGGCCCTCCACGTCCCGGAGTACGAGGACGGCCCGGTGCGCGGGGGAGAGGCGGGCCAGGACGTCCTCGATGTCGGTGGCGAGCTGCGGATCGTCCCGGCCGGGTACGTCGGCCAGTTCGGCCGGGCGGTCGCGGGACGCGCGGCGGGCGGTGCGGACGGCCTCGCGGACGGCGATGGCCCGGACCCAGCCGTACAGGGTCTCCGGGTCCCGCAGGGAGCGCAGGGACCGGAACACGGAGAGCAGGGCCTCCTGGGTGGCGTCCGGGCCGTCCGCGAGGGCGATCGGGGTGCAGATCCGGGCGATGTACGGGGTCAGGTGGTCGAGGAGGTCGTGCAGGGCCAGGGTGTTGCCGCCCCGGGCCGCGCGGGCGAGGGACACCCCGCGGTCGCGGGCGGTCTGGGTGAGGGGCCCGGCGAGGGGGCCGGCCGGCGCGCTCACCGGGCTCTCGCCAGACGGGCCGCCGCCCAGCCGAAGACGAGGCAGGCGGGGGTGTAGAGGACGAGGTTGAGGGTGCGGAAGGGGCTGTCCGCCGGGCTGTCGAGGAGACCGGCGGCCCAGCCCAGGCCCGCGAGGCCCCGTACGGCCAGCCCGGCGGCGACGGCGGCGGTGACCAGGCGGGCGGCCCGGCGGACGGGCGGGCCGCCCAGGCGGCGGGCGTGGGCGAGGACGGCGGCGGCGCCGGTGAGGGTGAGCGCGGCCAGCGGCAGGACGACGGGCGGCCCGAAGGACACCTCCGTGCCGAGCACGGCCAGGGACAGCGCCCGCTCGTCGGGGGCGGGCCAGGTGGCGCCGGTGGCCCAGTACAGGTGGACCAGTCCGTCGGCGGCGAGCAGCGCGGCGACCGCCAGCCCGGCGCGGCGCCGGGCCCGGTCGTCCAGCGGGTGCGGCAGCGGGTGCGGTGACGGGTCCGGCAGCGGGTGCGGCGGCGCCTCCCGCGGCGCCTCCCGCGGCGGGTTCAGCGGCGGGTTCTGCGACTGGGCTTCCGCCGGTTCCGCCGGTTCCGCCCCGCGGACCTCTGCCCTGCGGCCCTTCGCCGTGTCCTTCATCGTGTGCCCCCTCCTCGGTGAGTGCCGGACTCCCGTCGAGCGTCCGGCACTCAGAGGAGGGGGCCCACAGGGGAAACGTTCCCTGTGAGCCCCGTCACACGTGCGGCGGCCGCGGTGCGCGCGGCCTCCCGGTCAGGCGGGCTGCTCCGGCGAGCTCGCCGTGATCACCGCGAAGGGTGCGCCCTGCGGGTCGGCCAGGACGGCCATGCGGCCGGCCGCCATGTCGAAGGCCGGCATCAGGACCGAGCCGCCCGCCCGTTCGGCGGCGGCCTGGATCTCGTCGACGCTGTCCGCGTGGAAGTACGCGAGCCAGTTCGGCGGGGTGCCCGGCGGGAGGTTCTTCAGGTCCATCATTCCGCCGACCGCCCGGCCGCCGACCTGGAACTCCGTGTAGTCCGAAGCGTCCGGCATCTGGGACTTGGCCGTGGTGACCGGCAGGATCGCGGTGTAGAACGCGGCCGCGGCGGGGACGTCGCCGGTGCTCAGCTCGTTCCAGATGAGGGCGCCGTGCTCGTTGACGATGCCCGCGCCGTCGAAGGTGCCCGCCTGCCACAGGCCGACGACGGCGCCGGTCGGGTCGGCGACGACGGCCATCCGGCCGAGGTCCATGACGTCCATCGGGCCCATCATGACCGTGCCGTGCGCGTCGGTGACGGACTTGAGGGTGCCGTCGAGTCCGTCGGTGGCCAGGTACGTGGTCCACACGGTCGGCGGCATCGGGTCGGGAACGCTGCCGTCCGGGTTCATCGCCTTCATGATCCCGGCGACGGGCTTGCCCTTGAGGGTGCAGACGGAGTACCCGCCGGTCTCGGCCGGGCCGATCTCGCCCTGCCAGCCGAAGAGGTCGCAGTAGAAGTCGAGGGCGGCCTGCTGGTCGGGAACCATCAGGTCGATCCAGCAGGGAGTGCCGGGCTTGTAGGGGCCGTTCATGTCGGGCACGGGGCCCTCCGGGGGGTGGGTAGGGGAAGGACGGCCCGTCCCCTACCCGGGCCCTCCGGGCCCAAGCGGGCCGTACGGGTGAAGACCGTGTGGCTACCCCACTCTCCGGTCCCGACCCCCCTATACGGCGCTGTGCCGCTCCCGGACGGGTGCGGCGAGGGCGAACATGGGGGCGAGCACGGGGAGGCCGGGGGCTCCGGCAGCCATCAGGCGGGAACGGGTGGGGAATTGAACAGATCGGTACGGATGCTCGTGTCCGCGGCGGCGGCCCTCGTGGCCATGGGGGCCACCCTCGGCACCTCGCTGGCCGTCGCACCCTCGGCACAGGCGGCCCAGGCCGCCCAGGCCGCTCCTGCGGCGGTGACGGCCGCGGCGCAGAACGAGATCCGCGTCGTGTCCTGGAACATCTGCGGCGAGGCCGGCGGCGTCCGGGGAAGCGTGGGCTACTGCCCGTACCGCAACGAGCCGGCCGCGAAGATCGACGAGATCAAGAAGGTCGTGGACGAGCGGCAGGCCAACGTGGTGATGCTGCAGGAGGTCTGCGGCGGCGCCCCCGGCAGCCACATGGCACTGCTCCAGGAGCGGCTCGGCAGCGAGTGGTCGATCCGGCACGCCAAGGGCGCGCGCCCGGACGGCCGCACCGACTGCCGCGCGGGCCTGACCGGCGAACTCGGCATCCTGCTGGCCGTGAAGGGCACCGTCACGGACTCCTGGTCCGAGAACACGCTGCCCGACTCCCCGGACGACCAGCAGACCCTCGCGGCGCTGTGCGTGGCGGTTCAGGGCTGGAGCACGACGCCCTGCACCACCCACATCATCCCGGGCGACGCGAGCCGCGCCGCCGGGCAGATCAAGAACGTCAAGGCGTTCCTCGACGCGCACGCGCCCGGCGGATCCGTCCTGGGCGGCGACTTCAACCGCAACGCCGGCGCGGCCGAGATGGCGCCCCTGACCAGCGCCTACGACAACTGCATCGACGGGAACACGTACCACGGCTGGGACCCGGACGCGAACAGCGGCGCCGGCGGCCACACGTGGCACAAGCTCGACCACCTCTTCACCACGAAGGCGGTCGGCGCGAGCCGCTTCGCCTCCTGCGCCATCGACGCGGCGCGGATGGACACCACCCCCAACGTGGTGGGCGTGGCGCCGAGCGGGGTCTCCGACCACGCCCCCGTCACCGCCGTGCTGCGCGGCGCCCCGGCGGCCGGCGACATGAACGGTGACGGCAAGTCCGACCTGGTCGCCGTGGACGACGCGGGCAAGCTCCGCCTCTACGCCGGCCTCGGCAACGGCTCCGTCACCGGCAGCCCGGCCGAGATCGGCAACGGCGGCTGGGCGGGCGCCTCGGTCTCCCACCGCGGCGACTGGACCGGCAACGGCACCGAGGACCTCGTCGCCCGCGTCGGCAGCGAACTGCGCGTCTACCCGAACCGCGGCGACGGCACCCTGGCCTCCCCGGTGCGGATCGGCACCGGATTCCCGACGGACTCGCAGGTGGTCAGCGTCGGCGACGCCACCGGCGACGGCTACCCGGACGTGATCGCCACCATCGGCGACACCCTGTGGCTGTACGCGGGCAACCCGGCGGCCAACCCGGGCGTGAAGTCCGGGGTCCAGATCGGGCTGCGGGGCTGGTCCCCGATGAGCCTGAGCGCCGCGGGCGACGCCGACCACGACGGCAAGGCCGACCTGTTCGCACGCGACGCGAACGACCAGAAGCTGTGGCTGTACCGGGGCCACGGCGACGGCACCTTCGGCGAGCGCACCGAGTACGGGCACGGCTACGGGACCGGCAGCCGGCCGCTGCTGGCCGGCGCGGGCGACGCGGACGGCAACGGGGTCGCCGACCTGTGGGCGACCACGAACGAGGGCACGGGCACCCTGCTCTTCTACGCCGGCGGGACCAACGCCGCGAACGACCCGGTGGACGGACCCCGCACCACGGTCGGGGCGAGCGGCTGGAACACGATCCGCGCGATCGGCTAGCGCG
>NZ_JBSGXB010000244.1:0-11790 GCF_053609185.1 Streptomyces sp. NPDC054956
GGGCTCCTCCGCTTCGCTTCGGAGCTGGGGTGCTTCGCACCCAAAGTCTGCCCTTCGGGCAGGAAGTCCTCGGCTTCGCTTCGGACTGAACCGCCTCGCTGCGCTCGGCCGGGGCGCCTTCGGCGGCTGGCTCTCCGCTTCGCTCCGAGCTATGGCCGGCCTTCGGACGGGGTCCTGCGCTTGGCTTCGGACTGGCCCGGGTTCCGCTGCGCTCTACCCGGGCGGGCCTGCTTCGCGAGCCCGTGGACTCCCGCGCTTCGCGATGTGTGAGGGGTTCCCAAGCGCTGTGCGCTTGGGAAGGAAGCTCTGGCCGCTGAGCAGCGCCTTCGGTAGTGAGTCCTCTGCTTCGGAGCTTGCTAATCGCTGTGCGATTAGCAAGGGCTACCCAGGGGCTGTGCGCCTGGGTAGCGAAGTGCCCGCGCTTCGCGTGGGGGTCAGCCTTCGCGGTGGTTCTCATGTTTAGGTCTGAAGCTCGCTCAGTGCTGGGAGGTGGGAAAGGGGTACCTAGGTGCTACGTGCCTAGGAGAGAAGCCCGGCGTTTCGCGCCGGCCACCGCCATGGGGAGGGGCTTCTTTGCTTCGCAGTTCGCCGATCGATGAGGGATTGGAAGGTGTTTTCAGGCGCTGCGCGCTTGATAGGGAAGCCCTGTGCTTCGTGCCGGGCAACGTCTTGGACGGTGGTTCCTCCGCTTCGCTGCAGAACCATCTGGCAGGGCTAAGCAAGGGTGCTTCGCGCTCAGGGGCCTGACCTTCGGCCGGGGGCTTCTTCCGCTTCGCTGCGGAGTCTCGGAGCTTCGCGTTGAGAGGGCCGGGGCTTCGGGCTCGGAGGTCTTTGGGGGTGCTAGGGCCCTGCTTGGTGGGTGGTGGAGTGTTGGGTGTGAATCGGCCAAGTGGGGTGGGGCCTGGTTTAAGGGTGGTTGGTGGGGTTGTTGGTGTGGTTGGTCGGTGGGCGGGGGTGGTTTTGGGGCTCTGGGCTTGTGAGCTGGGGTTTTGGTGGGGGTGTTAACGGCGTTAACGGTGCTCTGGGGTTGGTGTTAACGGCGTTAAGGGGTTCTTGGAGTGAGGTGATTCAAAATGGAGGGTGGATAGAGACGGGAATCAGTCAGTTTCTGCGGGGTGTTGGCTTGGGGAGTGGGGGTTCCTCGGTGTGGGTGAGGGGGGCTTGAGGGGCTTTGGAGTTGGGCTGGTGGGCGTCTGCGGATGGTGTTGGAGACGGCGTTCCGTGCGCGCAGCGGGGCGACCACCGGCCTATAGAAAGTACGGAGATGCGTCGTCGCAGGTCAGAGGGGGTGCGGGGGGAAAGATATGTCCCCTCAGGAGGGACATATCTCGGTGGTTGTGTCGCTGCTAGGGGGACACAACGACTGCAAAACGTCAGCGCCATTGACGTAAAATGCGCTAAAACGTCGGGGCGGCTGACGTTTTAGCGGAGATGTGTCGGCGAACTGGCGGTGGGGTGGGTGGCGTTGGCCGGAGGGGTTCGGGGAGGGGGCTGGGGACGGTGTGGCTGAGATATGTCACCTGTGAGGGGACACAAGACACGCCGAACGTCAACGAGCGTGACACTTGTGTCACCCTTGTTGACATACTGATCTCCGCAGATCAACGGAGTGGAGAGCAGCCTCGTGTCATCAGAGCCACAGCGCCGCCGGGGCAATCCGGTAGGGACCCCGCGTCCCGCTCTGCCGGTGGACGACGCGATCTCCGCGTGGAGTCAGCCGCTGGCTCCGGTCAAGGATCTGGACAGCCTCGCGAAGCGGTACCCGACGCGGAAGCTGACTCTGGACGGCGAGCGCAAGCCGCTGGAGTTCTACGGGACCGAGAATCAGCCGAATGCGTTCTCGATGGACAGCCTCGAGTTCTTCCTCGTGATCGCCCAGTACTTCCGGGAAGCGCTGCCCCTGAGGCTGATCCTGCTGCTCATCGCCTGCCAGCGAGCGGGGGGGCGGATTCCGCTCACGCAGGAGGAGATGGCTACCATCCTGGATGTCAGCCGGACGAAGACGTCGGAAGCTCTGCACACGGTGATGTCTCATGGGATCGTCTTCAAGGTGCGGCGGGGTGTGTATCAGTTCAACCCGCCCTACAGTTACCGGGTAGCGGAGTTCATCCCGGGTACCGAGATGACGGGTGAGTTCGTGAAGGTGGAGCAGCACGGCACGATCTCGCAGATTCGTAGCGATACGAGCCTGCCTGACTTGGTGCGCTTCCCTTCGCTGGACCACATGAGGCAGGCCATCGCGGAACTGCGGGCCGAACGGGCAAGAGAGCGCGCTGCGCGTCGGGTGAGCCGGACGAAGCGCACGGGAGAAGGGACGGCTCAGTGAGCACCTTGCGATTCGCTGCGGTCAACGCCGATGGGCTTCTCTCGGACCTCGACCTTCCGCCGGCGGCCTATCGAGTACTGCTGAAGCTGCGGTCGCTCAGTGAGCCGGGCGGGCGGATCCTCATCGACCAGGCGACGGTCGGCGGGATGCTGGACCTGAGCCGGCCGAGCGTGAACGCCGCGCTGCGGAGCCTGGAGCTGGCGAAGCTGGTCCGGAAGATCCGCAACGGGGTCTACCAGATCAACCCGATGCTGGCCGGGTACACCTCCTTCGAGGACGCGGTCGCGGCCGTGAACGAGATGGACGCGGACGAGCGGCTGGACGCCCGGGGTTACGTGGCCAGCTACCACCGGGCCGTGGCGGCGTACCAGGACCAGCTGGCGGAGCAGCGGAAGAAGAGGGCGGCCCAGGCCGTCGCGAAGAAGGCTGCGGAGTCGAAGCGTCGTAGGGCGCTGCACGCGGTTGGGTGAAGGCATAGCGATTGAAGGGCTTCTGAGGGGTTCTCAGGGGCCTTTGAGGGCCTCGGGGTACCCCCGGGGCCCTTTGTGGTTTTCAGGGGCTGTGGAGGCCGTGTAGGGGTTTTGGCGCGGGGGTGTCGTGGGTGGCGACGTGTGCGCCGCCCACGACACTTGGGTTCAGGGGACGAGGACGTCGAGCTCGTCCATGCCCGCGCGGGTCGTGATCACGGAGATCTCCGTGATGCGGGAGTCCGGGATGGTGAACGTCATGACGCGGAAGCCGCCGTCCACGCGGGCGACGACGCCCACGCCGCCGTTGACGAACGCGACCTGTGCGGTCTGGGCGAACCGCGCGAACGTGGCCGCCTGACGGGCCACCAGGGCCGCTCCGCGGACGACGGAGAGGGCGTCGGCCGTGGCGGCGTCCGAGCGGGCCACCACACCGGGGTCGAGGAGTTCGAGGAGTGCCTCGAAGTCTCCCCCGCGCGCCGCGCTCAGGAAGGCGCTGACGATGCGGCTCCGGCGGGCGAGGTCGGGCCCGGGCCGTGTCTCGGCGCCGCGGATCCGGCGGCGGGCGCGGCTGGCGAGCTGACGGGCCGCGGCGGGGGTGCGCTCGGTGATCAGGGCGATGTCCTCGAAGGGCACGGCGAACAGGTCGTGCAGGACGAACGAGAGGCGTTCCGCGGGGGCCAGCTTGTCCAGGACCACGAGCATGGCGGCGCCGACCGAATCGGCGAGCAGGGCCTCGTCCTCCGGGTCGGCCGGCGGGTGGGCGTCATTCGTGGTGTCGCCGGGGGCCGGTTCCAGCGGCCGGGCTTCGAGGGGGTCCTCCCGGCGGGAGGTGCGGGAGCGGAGCATGTCCAGGCAGATCCGGCCGACCACCGTTGTCAGCCAGCCGGCCAGGTTGCCGATCTCTTGGGAGTCGGTGCGGCTGAGGCGGATCCAGGCCTCCTGGACGGCGTCCTCCGCCTCGGCCAGGGAGCCGAGCATGCGGTAGGCCACTGCCCGGAGGCGGGCGCGTTCCTCTTCGAAACGTTTTGCCAACTCGTCGTGCTCGTTCAAGGCTTGGTCCTGCCTTCCGGTGGTTCGACGGAAGGCAATTCTCGTCCGCGGTGTGGGGGACGGCCTCGGCGAGGGCCGGGGCCGCGCGCTCGGCGCCGTACGGAAGCACCGTGGGTAGGGTGGCCGGATGATCGAGGTTCGTCGCGCCGGTCCTGACGACGGCACAGCGCTCGGGGAGATCCACGCCGCGGCGTGGGAGGTGGCGTACGCCCCGTTCTTCGAGGCGGGGTTCGCCGAGCGGGCGGTGCGGAGCAGACGTACCCGGTGGCACGAGCGGGTGGCGGAGGGGGCGGATCAGGCTGCGACGATCCTGCTCGCCGCCGTCGACGGGCGGCCCCTGGCGCTGTCCGCCGCGGGGCCGTCTTCGGCTCGGGCGGGGTGCGCGGAGATCCTGAGCTTCTACGGGCACCCCGACGGCTGGGGCAGCGGGGTCGCCGCCGTGCTGATGACCGAGACGCTGCGCGTGCTGCGCGAGGACGGCTTCTCCCGGGTGCACCTGTGGACCCTGCGCGACACCGCGCAGTCCCGTCGCTTCTATGCGAAGTCGGGGTTCACCGCGTGCGGGACGGAGCGGGCCTTCGATTTCGGGGAGGGGCACTTCCTCGACCAGGTCGAGTACGAGCGGGACTGCTGACCACGGATCGGCGGGAGACTTCCGGTGGTGTGGCCGGCGCACCGTCCCGGCCACACCGCTAGAAGTTGAGCTCCACGTAGTCGATGTCGGTGAACTCGACGAGGAGGCCCTGGGCGCGGGCGCCGTGGTCCTTGAAGTAGATCTCCTGGAGGCCTTCGGCCGCGATGTGGCGCAGCTGTGCCTCGTTGGCACCGGCCTCCTGGGCGGCGAAGAGGCGGGAGGCGTACTCCGGGGGGAGGTGCTGGGTGATGCGGCGCATGCGGCCGTCGTCGGTGGTGCCGGGGGCGGCCTTGAAACCGAAGCGGGCGCGGGTCTCGATGACGAGGCCGGTCTGCTTCGCGGCCTTGGCGCGGGCCCGCTTGCGGACCAGCGGCTGCCAGCGGCGGCGTACCTCGCGTTCCAGGCGGGTGGAGAGCGCCGGCTTGGGCTGCTTGATCTGGTCCTTCACGTACCGCTCGACGGTGCGCCGGGAGATGGCGAGCAGGTCCGCCACGGCCTTGGTGGACTTGAGCTGCTTGACGAGGTACCGGATCTGGGCGCCCGCGGACTTGGGGATGGGGCGGGTGAAGTTCTGCTCGTCGGCGCGTTCGAGGCTGTCGCTGATCTCGGACATGGGTGGCTCTTACTCTCCGTCGGCCGCGGCGTCGTGGCCCTTGATGTGGCGGGCGGGGTTGTGGTTCTCGTCGAGCATCTGGACGGCCCAGAGGAGGGGCTGGGTGCCCTCGTGCTTGACCATGCCGGGGCTGACGCCGAGGCGGAATCCGCCGGGCAGCGGCTTGCCCTCGGGGGTGCGGGGGAGGAAGTCGAGGGGGCTGGGGCCGTCCGAGAGGTAGACCGCGCAGTCGGAGAGGACCGCGATGGGGTACTCGCCGGCCGTGGTGGCGATCTTGTTCATCTTGCGGTGCATGTTGACGCGGGCCGTGGAGATGACGGCGGCGCGGATGTCGGGGCGCCAGGTGGGGCGTTCGAGGGCAGGCCAGCTTTCGCCGGGGCGGTAGCCGGCACCCTGCGGGCGTTCGCGGAGCTTGCCGATGCCGCCCTTGACGGTGGACTTGATCGCGGACAGGACCGCGGCCTGGCGGGGGTCGTGGCTCTTGTAGTCGGTCATCGCATCGAGGAACTCGGCGTCCGTGAGGGCCGAGTGGACGCCGAGTTCCGCCATCGTCGCCATGTAGGCGTCGCGCAGGCGGGTGTACCAGGCGTCGAGGTACGGGCCGTGGTCCGGGCGGAGCCAGGCCTCGGTGGGCTGGACGGTGAGTCCGAGCTCCTGGGCGTAGGCCAGGGTCGGAGTGGCGTACCAGGCGGGGCCGGTGGGCGGGCGGCCGTGCGGGGTGAAGGGGCTCGGGAGGCGGAGGTCGAGCTGCGCGGCCGAGAGGTCCGCCAGCCAGCAGCCGGGCATCTTCGGGTCGAAGCGGGGGCTCGGGGTGTGGACCGCGGGGCCGATGCCGACGAGGAGGCGGTTGGCGGCGGCGGCGAAGGCCATGTTGACGTCGATGCCGACGGCGTGGGTACGGGTGCACTCGGCGTCGGTGAGGAGCTGCGGGTCGCGGATCCAGTCGTACGCCTCCTCGTCGAGGACCTGGTCCGGGGTGCGCTGGTGGCTGCGGGGGTAGAGGGCCGCGACGACCGGATGCTCGTCGGGGGCTTCCGGGGGAGCGGGGTCGACGGGGCGGGTGAGGGAGCCGGGGACCGGGGCCGACACCCAGGTACCGGTCGCCTCGTCGCGGGCGGCGCGGGTCGGGGGGCGCAGTGCCGTCATGAGTTCCAGGCCGGAGACGGCCGTGGAGCCGCGCGGGGTGAGCACGCGGGCGGCGTAGGAGGTGAGCAGTTCGGCGAGGTCCGGGGCCGGGAGTTCGGCGGTGTCCTCTCCCCAGGCGCGGGGGTCGAGGGCGCCCCAGGGGAGGATCGCGAGCTGGACGCACTGGCGGCCGGTGGTGGGGGTGGCGGGGCGGTAGACGCGCGGCCAGGGGCCGAAGCCTCGGCGGGTCAGCTGCCATTTTGACTTCGTGAGCTGCTTGATGACCGGGTGGTCGTCGGGCAGGCGCAGGCCGCGGCGGTCCTCGAGGACGAGGGGGAGGCCGAGGGCTTCGGTGGCGGCGGGGGTGAGGACGAGGAGGGGGTCGCCGTCCTTGCCGTTGCGGTGGAGGCGGGGGGAGCGGAGGCCGGCGGCGGGGCTGAGGGCCCAGGCGATGAGGGCGGGGAGGTCGGTGGCGGGCGGGTCGAGGACGAGTCCGCCGGCGGCGTGGGCCTTGCCGGTGCCGTCCAGGACGGCGAGCGGGCCGTTGCCTTCCAGGGGGGTGGGGCGGGTTCGGGGGGCCTTGGCCGGGGCGGGGGCTTTGACCGGGGCCGGGGCCGGGGCCGTCGGCTGTGCCGGGGTCGAGGTGGGGCCCTGCGGGGCTGTTCCCCTACCCGCCCCTTCCCGGAACTGGGGCTCCGCCCCAGACCCCGGGTCGGGTGCTGCGCCGCCCGTGTTGCCGGCTTCGCCGTGGGGGGTGGGGTTAACGGCGTTAACGCCGTTAACGGTCGGTCGGGGCTCCGCCCCGGACTGTGGTTCGGGGGCTGCGCCGTGAGCGGTGGCGTTAACGCCGTTAACGGTCGGCTCGGGTTCGGTGCCCGGGGTGCTCGGGGAGCCTCCACCGTTAACGGCGTTAACGGTCGGCTGGAGGTCGGGCTCGGTGCGGGCGTTAACGGCGTTAACGGTCGGCCGGTGCTCGGGCTCGGTGCTCGGGGCTCCTTCGGCGTTAACGGCGTTAAGAGGGGACGGGGCTGCCGGGTTCGGGGTGGGGGTCTCGGTGTTAACGGCGTTAATGGGGTGGAGCTCCGCCAGGCCGTTGAGGAGGCGGGCGTAGGCCGCGCGCTTGGGCGGGCGGGGGGCGGTGCGGCCCGTTTCCCAGGAGGTGACCGTTTCGCGGCGGACGGAGAGGGCCTGGGCGATCTGGTCCTGGCTCAGGCCCGCGGCTTCACGGAGGCGCTTGCGCTCGTCCGGGTGCGGGAGGGCGTCTTGTGCCGCGGCCTCTTCCAGCAGTGCGTCGACCGCGGCGAAGAGCGTGGTCTGTTCGTTGTCGTGCGCGTTGAGCATGGGAAACCTCCAGCCGCAGCCTATGCGAACCGCACCATGGAACGCACATGAAACACACGTGGGGGCGTTAACGGCGTTAACGCCGTTAACGGCGTCAGCGCCCCCGTCGTGTCAGATGCGGGTCAGGAGCAGCTCCGTGACCGCCTTCAGGTCGTCCGGCGTGAGGTGCGCGGTGAGGGCGTCCGCGATGGTGTCGGGGGAGTCCGCCACGATCGTGATCCGGCGGGGGGCCGGGCCCTGCGAGGTACCGGCGGTGGTGTCGGTACCGGAGTCCTGCTGGGCGTCGGCGACCGCGGGGGCCGGGGCCGTCGCGGCCGCCGGGCGGGTGCGCTGGCGCGGGGGGTTAACGGCGTTAACGGCTTCCTGGGCCGCCGTCGCCTGGTCCTCCTGGGGGAGGCGCCCGATGCGGCGGGCCGGTTCCACCTTGAGTTCGCCCGTTTCCACCTTGTCCTGGAGTTCCGGGGTGAGGTTGAGGAGGGTCAGGCGCTGCGAGACCCAGGCGGGCGTCTTGCCGAGCCGCTTGGCGACCTGGGCCTGGGAGCCGTGGACCTCGACGAGCTCCTGGAGCGCGCGGGCCTGGTCCATGGGGGCCACGTCGACGCGGTGGACGTTGGCGATGAGTGCCGACTCCAGGATGTCCGCCGCCGAGGTGGCGAGGGAGTCGTTGACGTGGATGTGCATGCTGCGCAGGCCGGCCCGCTGGGCCGCCGCCAGGCGGCGGTTGCCGTCGATGACGACGTACGGGGCGCGGCCCAGGCCGTCGGTGTGGCCCGGGTGGGCTTCCATGAAGGCCATGCGCGTGGCGACCGCGAGGGGCTGCAGCTGGCCCCGGACCGTGAGGGAGGCCGCGAGCTCTTCGAGCTCCGTGAGGTCCTCGCGGAGGTTGAAGGGGTTGTGGGCGAGGGCCTCGATGGGGACTTCCGAGGGCGGGACCACGCCGGAGGTGGGGGCGCCGGTGGCCTCCGCGATGGCCGCGCGGCGGGAGCTGACGCCGACCGGCTGGGCGCGGGCGAAGGACGTCGAGACTCCGAGTTTGTCGGCCTTGCTCATGAGATCTCCCTTGCGAGGGCGCGCAGTGCGACAGCCTGGTCGCCCTTGGGCGCGTAGACGAAGAGCGGCTGCTTCACGCGTACCGCCTCCCGCTGTTCCTTGAGGTCGGGGACGATCGCCACGACCCGCGGATCCTTTATGTCCATCCAGGCCTGGAGGGAGCTGGTCGCGATGTAGCCGCGGCGGCCGTCGTAGAGGTTGACGACCAGACCGAGATAGTCGATGTCGAGCATGAGGTCGTCGCGGAGATCGTTGATCTGGGAGGTGAGGAGGTCGTAGGCGTCCGCCGAGGAGTCCTCCGCCTGTACGACGATCAGCGCGCCGGAGGCGCCGGGCTGTTCGGCGTCGCGGCGCCGCCCGTAGTAGATGGCCGCGTCCATGCTGAGGCCGAGGCTCGGCGGGCAGTCGATGAGGATGACGTCGTAGTCGGCCTCGACGGGCGAGAGGGCGCGTTCGAGGGCGGCCTCGCGGGCACGGACCGTGGAGAGGCGGACGTCGAGGAGGAAGGCGTCGGTGCAGGCGGGCAGGATGTGCAGCCGGTCGCCGAAGCGTTCGTCCGCGATGGGGACGATGAGGTCGGAGAGGGGGCCCTTGGCCTCGCCGGCCATGTGGCAGGTGAGGCTGTCGCCGCCGATGGGCAGCGGCTGTTGGCCGAGCTGCTTGGTGAGGTGGCCCTGGGGGTCGAAGTCGACCAGCAGGACGCGCATGCCGAGGCCGGGCAGGTCTTCCAGGTCCAGGGGCGCCGCGGACTCCGCGAGCACGTCCTCGCCGTCCTCGGTGGCGGAGAGCCGGGCCAGCTGTCGGGCGACGCGGACCGGGTGGAGGCTGTCGGGGTCCTCGGCGAGGGCCTCGGCGGTGCCGGCGGTGATGGCGGTCTTGCCGACGCCGCCCTTCTGGTTGCACACGACGATGCGGCGGACGACGGAGGGCCGCTTGACCGTGGGGGCCGGGTTCATCTCCAGCCAGAGGCGGACGGCTTGGGCGAGTCCCTGGATGAGGGAGACGCCGCGGTCCTTGGAGTCGGCGCGGAAGGACTCCCACTGGCCGGCGGGCAGCCAGGTGGAGAAGGACTCCGCGCCGGAGGTGTCGACGGGGGAGGGGGCGGAGGCGAGCGCGCTCCAGTGGGCGATGCCCTGGTGAACGGCGTCCTGGATGTCCACACGCAGCTGGGCGGTGCGGATCTTCAACTCCTGGCGCAGCCACGGGGGGAGTTTGGAGACGACCTTCTCTCGGTCGTTCTGTGACGAGGGCGAAGTCATGAGAGGGACTTTACTAACGTTCGAGGGTGTCCGTGGGCGCCACGCTTGAGTTTTGCTAACGAAGTGGCGTGGAACTGTCCGGATTGGGCCGGAACGAGGCCGAATCGGGCCCGGGTACGCGACAGGGCGGCCTCGCACACGCCGTAGCGAGCACCCCCGTGGTTCGCCACGGCGTGTGCGAGGCCGCCCTGGATACGTCGTCAGCCGCCCGCTACTCGGGGAGAGTCGGGGTCGGCAGACCGAGCTCGTACCGGCACTCGGGCGAGCCGGCCGGGTCGAAGAGGGGGATGCGGTTCGCGGGCACGATCCCCGGGAGCAGGAAGTTCCACAGATCGATGACCCGGCTGTGCAGGTCCTCGCGGCCGGTGCGCACGTGAGAGGTCACCTGGATGCCGGTGAACGCGCCGACGAGCATGGTCGCCAGATCGCGCACGTCGAGCGACGCCAGTACGTCGCC
Organism: Streptomyces sp. NPDC054956; assembly: GCF_053609185.1. NCBI lineage: Bacteria > Bacillati > Actinomycetota > Actinomycetes > Kitasatosporales > Streptomycetaceae > Streptomyces > Streptomyces sp. NPDC054956. The sequence continues at coordinate 10,326 of NZ_JBSGXB010000244.1, forward strand.
GCGTTCCTGGGCCGGCGTCAGACAGGCGTGGCAGGTGTCGATCCAGGTGTTGTACGGGGTCGGGTCCGGGTCGGTGAAGGAGCCGAACTCGATGACCAGACGGATGCCGGCGCGGATGCGGACGTTGGTCCGCAGCCCGAACGCCATCTGGTGGGTCAGGTCGATGACGGTCTGGAGGCCCGGCTCCTCGATGGCGGGGACGTCCTCGGACACCTGGAACTGCTCGTCCATCAGGGTGCGGGCGAGGGCTTCCTTGGCCGCGAAGTGGAAGTAGAGGGCGCCCTTGGTGACACCGGCGTGCCCGACCACGTCGGTCAGGCTGGTGCCGTGGAACCCCTTCTCGTCGAAGGCGATCGCCGCGCCGTCGAGGATCGCGTGCCGAGTGATCTCCGCACGTTCCTGTCTGGCCCTCGCCATGTCTCTTCCCCCTGGGATCGTGCCGGTTCGCCGGAACCCCGAGTTGATCAAGGCGGGCGTCGAGGGTCAATCTAGACAGATGGCGGTTAAAAAAACCAGTCGACCAGTACTTTTTCGAGCTTTGGATCATAAGCAGGATTAATGCAGGGGTGGTGTCAGCACCGGTGTCAGTGCCGGTGTTGGCGCCATGGCGTTAACGCCGTTAACGTGTACGGTAGACACAGTTTAATGGCGGCCCGAGTGCAAGGTGGACCGATGGCGGACGCGGACGAGCAGTGGGGTGCGGCCGTGCGGCTGCTCTGGGGGCCGCCGGCCAAGCCCGCGCGGGGGCCCAAGCGGGGGCTCACGCTGGAGGGCATCGCCGCTGCCGGGATCGCCCTCGCCGATGCCGAGGGGCTGGCCGGCGTATCGATGCAGGGGGTGGCCGGGCAGTTGGCCGTCACGAAGATGGCCCTGTACCGGTACGTGCCGGGCAAGGCGGAGCTGGTCGCGCTGATGGTGGAGGCGGCGATGCCGGACCCGTCGGTGCTGGACGGCCGCCCGGCCGGGGAGGGCTGGCGGGAGCGGCTCGAGGCGTGGGCGCGCGAGCTGCTCGCCGGGTTCAGGGCGCATCCCTGGCTGTTGGGAGCGACGGTCGGGGCGCGGGTGATGGGGCCGGTCGAGGTCGGGTGGATGGAGCGGGCGCTCGCGGCGCTCGACGGGTGCGGGCTGACCGGGGCCGAGGCGATCGACGCGGTGGTGCTGTTGTCCGGGCACGTACGGGGGATCGCGGAGCAGGAGCGCGCGATGGGCGGCGGCCCGGGTGGGGCCATGGGGGAAGGGCCCGATGCGCAGCTGACGACGGTGCTCGGGGAAGTGATGCGGGTGCACGGGGAGGAGTACCCGGCGATGGCGGCCGCGCTGGCCTCCGCGGCGGAGGCCGGGGGGCAGGACCAGGCGCTGGACTTCGGGCTGGAGCGGATTCTCGACGGGCTCGGGCTGTTGGTGGCGGAGCGGGGTCGAGCGGGATGACGGCGCGTGGGCGTTAACGGCGTTAACGCCGTTAACG
>NZ_JBSGXB010000245.1:0-11754 GCF_053609185.1 Streptomyces sp. NPDC054956
GGCCTATGGAGCTGGTGGCCATGGTCAGGGTCTTGCCGGTGGCCCCGGCCTCCTTGATCAGGGCCTTGGCCTGCTCGATGTCCTGGCCGGTGGGCGGCAGCCCGTCGAAGGCGGTCTTGAGGGTGTGCTCGGGCGCTGCGGCCCAGGCGGCGCGGGTGGTGAGGGAGTTGGTGGCGGTGCCCGCGCCGGCGAGTCCGGCCTTGACGAAGCCGGTGCGGTCGAGCGCCAGGGACAGGGCCCGGCGGACGCGGACGTCGCCGAGGGGGCCCTCCATGTCGGTGACGTTGACGTTGACGGTGCTCAGGCCCTCGCCGAAGTAGAGGGTGCCGGGGCCGCTGTCGCCGGCGTTGTTGCCGCCGATGCCGTGACGGCGGGCAGGGCGGGCAGGGCCGCCAGGGACGTGGTCAGCGCGAGGACCGTGGTGGCGCGGCGGGCGCGGCTCGTCCTGCGCATGACGGACCCTCATCTCATCGGATGGTCCGATGAGATCCGCCGCACGGCCTCCTGTACAGGATCACCGGCCGGTGTCGCGCTCAATGCCCCCGTTGCCGCGGAATCCGCCCCCGCCTGCCGTAGGGGGCGAGCGCCGCCCGCACCTCGGGGTCATCGATCGCGCGCGGCCCGCGCAGGGCCACTGCCGCGAGCGAGCCCCGCCCGCCCCGCTCCCGCCCCAGCTCCACCAGCAGCCGCTGCCCGGCGGGGGAGGCCCACGAGGAGTGCGCGTGCCCCTCGACGTGGGCGATGGCCAGGCAACCCAGCGTCAGGATCAGCGGCAGCGCGAACCAGCACAGGATGATCGTCGTGGTGGTCCCGGGCGTCGGCACGCACAGCGCGGCCACCGTCATGGCCAGGACCAGTACGGTGGCCTGCCGGACCGACCGGATGCCCTCGCCCACCTCCTGCCTGATCCCCGCGCGCAGCGCGAGGCCCGCGTCGCCCAGCCGGTCCGCGAGCTCCCGTACGGCCGGGTCCCGCTCCGCGACCGCCCGTACGGACTCCACCGGCTCCTGCCCGTCGGGCCCGAACGCCCCGAGTACGGAGCGCTCGTGCGGATCGCGGCCCACCGGGTCGATCACGGTGGCCCAGCCGGTGTGCGCGAGCAGCAGCCGCCGCTGACGCTGCATCGAGAGCAGCGTCAGCTCGGCCACCCGCCGCGGGCCGCCGGCCAGGTACGCGGCCTCGTACAGGCTCAGCTCGTCGTGCCGGCGCCGCGCGGCGGCCGGCGCACCCGCGGGCTCCACGGCTTCGCCGGCGGCTCTCAGGAGGCGGGTGCACGCGATCAGCACCCCTGCCCAGGCCAAGAGCAGGAACAGGACCCAGAACATGTCCGATTTCTACAAGGTGTAGAAGCCCGCGCATAGGTCTCTGCCGAGGTGTGAGCAGCTCGTGACGGGCCCGTGACGGGAGCTCAGGAACTGCTGCCGCAGCTGGAACTGGACGAACTGCTACAACTCGAACCGCTGGAGCCGCTGGAACAGCTCGAACTGCTGCTCCCGCAGCTGCTGCTCGACGAACCGCAGCTCGACCCCGACGAACCCGAGGAACAGCCGCCGCCGCCCGAGGACCCGCAGGCCGATCCGCCGGAGCCGCAGCTCGACCCGCCGGAGCCGCCCGACCCGCCGCCGTCGGAGCCCGCGCACCAGACGACCGGAATCGCCTCGGCCCCGGAATCCCAGGCGGAGTCCGAGCCGCCCGAGTGCGATGGCGCGTGCGACTGGGCCGCCGCCAGCCGGGTCCCGCGGGCCGCCGGCACCAACTGCTCGCGCAGGTACGGATCGCGCAGCCCGGCCAGCCCGAACAGCGAGGTCTGGACGTACGGGCTCTGGTCGGCCCGGTAGTACGCGCGGATGTCGCGCAGCGCGGCCGCGCCCGCCGGAGTGATCCGCTGCCGGGCGCGCCCGGCACCCGCGATGCCCATCACGATTCCGCCGATCAGAGCGGGAAACACCTCGATGATGAACGGCACCCGGACGGGGCCTTCCGTGAGCACGAAGGCGACGAACGAGAGCGGCAGCGACAGCATCAGCAGCACCCCGGACACCACCGCCTGGGTCACCCCCCAGCGCTGCCAGCGCCGCCGGCTGCCGGGCGCGGCGATCAGGCCGCGGGCGGCCAGCGCGTCACCGGTCTCCTGGACGGCCGGATCGCGCATGGCGGCGTACCGGATCTGGTAGAGCCAGCCCGACGGCGCGCCCTGATGGGCCTGGAGCACGGCCCGCTCGGCGGGGTCCGTCGCCCGCACCCCGGGCCGCAGCTGGACGATGCCCGGGCCGCCGACCACCATGCGGCCGTCGCAGAGCAGGGAGACGAGCGCGGCGTCCACCACCGCGCCGGGCCCGCCCGCCATGAAGGCGGCCTCGGACAGGTCGTGCAGCCGGGGAGCGGGACCGAGGGTGGAGGGCTGCGAACGCCGCAGACCGCGCATCAGGGTGACGGTCGAGGCGATGACGCCGATCCAGATGGCGACGGCGAGGAGGTCGAAGAGGTTCATGCCGCTCTCCCCGTCAGCGCACGGGCCCAGCGCACGACGCGGCGCGGCGGCCGCACCCCGGCCCGGTCCTGCCACCAGAGGGTGAGCCGGCGCCGGGCGGCGGGGTCGGCGGGCAGGTCCCGGATCAGCAGGTGCTCGGCGAAGTCCAGGGCGTCGCGCCGGTACCCCGAGGCCATGGGCCGGTTCCGGGCATAGCCGAGGAAGGCCTCGCGGAACGGCTCCTCCCCGCCCAGGATCCCGGGCAGCTCGGGGGCCAGCCGGGCCACGACCCCGGCCCGCTTGGCCGCCAGCGCCCGGGCCTGCACCCGCACCCGCTGCCCGTCGAACCCCTCGGGCACGGGCGTCCCCGCCACGAGCGCGGACAACAACGCGGCCTGCCCCACCCCCACCCGGGTCCGGACCTTCTCCCACTCGTCCCCGGCCGTGACGGACCCCGTCCCAGCCCCGTCGGCGTTTGAGGACCGGGTCCGGGCGGAGCCCACCCCAGCCCCGCCGGCGTTTGAGGACCGGGTCCGGGCGGAGCCCACCCCAGCCCCGCCGGCGTTTGAGGCGCGGGTCCGGGCGGAGCCCGGGGAACGGTGGAAGGGCGGGTAGGGGATCTGCCCCGCAGGGCCGCCCAGCAGCACACCCCGGATCGCGGCCAGCTCACCGGCCAGCTCGGCCTCCGCCGGGAAGTCGTCGTCCCGCTCCAGCAGCACCCCCGGAGGATCCACCCGAGCCCGCAGCTCCGCGAGAACGTCCAGCACCACCCGCGGCACAGGATGCGCGTGCGTGTCGTGCCACACCCCGTCCCGCTCCACACCCCCGGCGACGTGCACGTACGCCAGCGCCTCCAGCGGAATCCCGTCCAGTACGGCGGCCGGATCCTCCCCCCGGTTGACCCGGTTGGTGTGCAGGTTGGCCACGTCGATCAGCAGCCGCACCCCGGTCCGCTCGACCAGCTCCGTCAGGAACTGCCCCTCCGTGAGCTCCTCACCGGGCCACGTCAGCAGCGCGGCGATGTTCTCCAGCGCGAGCGGCACCGGCAGCGCGTCCTGCGCGATCCGTACGTTCTCGCAGAGCACGTCCAGCGCGTCCCGCGTCCGCGGCACGGGCAGCAGGTGCCCGGCCTCGAGCGCCGGAGCCTCCCCCAGCGCGGGGGTCCGTACGAACGCGATGTGCTCGGTGACGAGCGGCGCCCCCAGCGCCACCGCCCGCTCGCCGAGCGCGGCCAGCTTCGCCGGGTCCGGCCGGTCGGCGCCGCCGAGTCCGAGCGAGACCCCGTGCGGCACGACGCGGACCCCGCGGTCGAGCAGCCGCCGCAGCGACTCCGGCAGATGGCCGGGGCAGATGTTCTCGGCCACCACCTCCACCCAGTCCAGCCCCGGCAGGCCCTCCACCGCTTCCGCGATCTCCGGCCGCCAGCCGATGCCCACCCCCAGGTGTGCCATGGGCTCCATGTCCCCTCGCCCCCGCTCGTCGGTCCGTGTGTCGATGTCATGGCCCCGTCGGAGTCGAGCCAACCGCCGAGAGGGACGTTCAGAGCAACATTTGAGGTTCCCGAACGCCGGCCGCCGCCGAGGGGTGAGACGGCCGGGCCGGCAGGGGCGCGTGAGGTCGGCCGCGCTCGTGAGGTCGGCCGCGCTACAGCCGCGCCCGCAGGGCGGGGTGGTCCGCCACCACGGTGCACGAGCCCGGGGCGATTTCCGTGAAGCCCGCGTCCCGTACCACCGGGAGGCCGCTCGCGGAGAGCTCCGTCCACCGCTCGCGCGCGGCCGTGCGCACGGCCAGCCGGAAGCCGGACTCGCGCCACACGGCACGCTCCGCGCCGGTCAGCTCCCACCAGGCCAGCTGCGCCGCGTGCCCGGCCTGGGCCATGGCCTTGCCGGCGGACATGTCCAGATCCGGGTTGAGCCACAGCACCGGCAGGCCGGTCTCCGCCGGGGCCACCGGACCCGGGTCGTCCAGATCGGTGCCCGACACCTGCAGCTTGGCCAGTTCCTTGGGCCAGCCGTCCAGCGGGACCGGCGGGAAGACCCGTACCTCCGACACCTCACCGTGCACGGTGACGCCCGGCAGGGTCCCGGCCTTGCGCCACTCCGCCCCGCGCGCCCGGCGGACCACCTTGCGGATGCGGGCGTCCTGCCAGTCGCGGACCGCCTCGGCCCACTCGCCCTCGCCGGCCGACCGCTCGTCGGTCAGCAGCACCAGCACCGCGCGGGCCGCCGTCTCCAGGGCGTCCGTACGGGCCGGCGGCTCGGCCTTCTCGATCCGCACCACCAGCGGCAGCACGAACTGCGGCGCCTCGTCGCGGGCGATCCGCTCCTGCCGGAAGGGGCTGTCCGCCCCGACGGCGGGTACGTCGGTGTGCGCTTGCGTGTCCTCGGTGCTCATCCGGCCGATTCTGCCAGCATCCGCCTTCAGGATGATGTCCGAGGGGTCCCGGTCAGGCGAGGATCCAAGGCATGAAGAGTGATCTTTTCGCGTCCGAGAACCTGGCGCAGGCGGCCGCCGTACCCGGTATGACCCTGCAGAACGCCAAGTCCGTGAAGTACACCGTCAACGGTGAAATGCTCGCCCGTCAGGGCTCGATGGTCGCCTTCCGCGGCAACCTGCAGTTCGAGCGCAAGGGGCAGGGCATCGGCGGCATGCTCAAGCGCGCCGTGACGGGCGAGGGGCTGGCGCTGATGTCCGTACGCGGGCAGGGCGAGGCCTGGTTCGCCCACCAGGCGGGCAACTGCTTCATAGTCGAATTCGAGCCCGGTGACGCCCTCACCATCAACGGCCGCAACGTCCTGTGCTTCGACCCGAGCCTCGGCTACGAGATCAAGATGCTGAAGGGCGCCGGCATGACCGGCGGCGGCCTCTTCAACAGCCTCTTCACCGGTACCGGCAAGCTCGCCGTCGTCTGCGACGGCAACCCGATCGTCATCCCGGTCACCCCGCAGGCCCCGGTCTTCGTGGACACCGACGCGGTCGTCGGCTGGAGCGCCCGGCTGGAGACGGGGCTGCACCGGTCCCAGTCCGTCGGCTCGATGATCCGCGGCGGCTCGGGCGAGGCCGTTCAGCTCAAGCTCAGCGGCGAGGGGTTCGTCATCGTCCGCCCGAGCGAGGTCACCGAAACCGCAGCCGCGCATTGACCACGGACGCCGTGAGCCCCGGCACCCCGGCCCCGGACACCGTGACGCTGGCCGCGGTCGGCCGCCGCTACGGCGTGCGCCGGCCCTGGGTGCTGCGCGGGATCTCGATGGCGATCCCGCGCGGCGCCCTCGTGCGCGTCGAGGGCCGCAACGGCGGCGGCAAGTCCACCCTGCTGCGGCTCGTCGCCGGGCTCGACACCCCGAGCGAGGGGCGGATCACCGGCCGCCCGCGCCGCACCGCGTACGTCCCCGAGCGGTTCCCCGTCGCCCTGCCGCTCACGGCCGAGGCCTACCTGACCCACATGGGCCGGGTGCACGGACTGCGCGGAGCCGCCGCCCGGCGCCGGGCCGCGGAGTGGCTGGAGCGGTTCGGGGCCGCCGGGTTCGCGCGGACCCCGCTCGCTGAACTGTCCAAGGGCAGCAGCCAGAAGGTGGCCGTGGCGCAGGCCCTGCTCGCCGGGCCGGAACTGCTCGTCCTCGACGAAGCGTGGACCGGTCTGGACGGGGCGGCCCGCACCGAGCTCGACCGGGCCGTCGCCGAACGCACCGCCGCCGGGGCCGCGGTGGTCTTCGTCGACCACGATCCCGGGCGGCTGGCGGGCGCGGCCGACGCGCGCTACCGGGTCGAGGGGACCGCGCTGGTGGCCGTACGGGATCACGCGGATCCGGGGCCGTACGTACGCATCGAGGTGGCCGGGGCGGCCGGCTCCGCACTCCCGCCGGGGCTGACGGCCGAGCCGGCGGGGCCCGTGGGAGACGACGACGGCCGGCGCCTGGCGCTGACGGTGACCGCCGCGCGCTCCGATGCCGTGCTGCGCGAACTGCTCGCGGCGCGCCCGCCCTGGCACGTGGTCGCCGTACGCGAACTGGGGCCGCGGTCGCCGCGGTCGCCGCGGCCGGATCACGGGGAGCAGCCGTGACCGCCCGCCCCGCGGTCCTCGCCGCCCTGCTGCGCTACCGGGCCGCGCTGCTGCTGCGCTCGCAGCGCTGGCTCGCACCGCTGCTGCTGTACGCCGCCTTCCTGGCCGTCGGGGTCCGGCCGGGCGACCCGGTGCTGGACTCCCTCGGCTACGCGGCCGCCGGGCTGGTGCCGGTCACCGCCTGGCTGGTCCGGATCTGCGTCACCATCGAGCCCGCCGCCTCCCGCGACTGCGCGGCCGCCGCGGGAGGTCCCGTACGGGTGCACGCGGCGGCCCTGCTCACCGCCCTGGCCGGGGCGCTCGCGGCCGGGGGAGCGGGCGCGCTGGCCGTGCTGCTGATGTGCGACCGCACCGGAGTGCGCGCGGGGTCCGCCGGCCTCGCCGGAGCACTGGCCGTGGGCGCGTGCGTGGCCACCGGCACCGCGGTCGGGGCCCTGGGCAGCCGCCCGCTGGTCCGGCGCCCCGGGTTCGCCGTCCTGGCGACGGGGCTCGGATCGCTGCTGGCCTGGGGCCTCGCCGCGTCCCCGGCCCGGCTCGCGGTGACCGCCCTGGTCGTGGGCTCGCGCGAGCGGGTCGTGGCGCTGCCGCTGGCGGAGTGCGCGGTGGCGGTGCTGCTGGCCGCCGGGGCGGGGGCGGTGGCCTGCGCGGTCGCGGCCCGGCGGGGCTGAGTAGGCTCGTACGCATGGACGAGATCGAGCAGGGCGCGCCGGACTCCTCGTACTGCCCCGCCCCCGCGGCCCCCGCCGGGCGGGTGGCCGGGCCGCCGTACGCCGACTGCGTGCTGTGCGCGAAGCCCACCGAGTACGGGGTCGCCACACCGGGCATCGTGCTGTGCCCGGTGTGCGAATGGCAGGAAGCGCAGCGCACGGCCTGCTCCGGCTGAACCCCGGGGGCCGGTGGGGTCCCCGGGGCCTGCGGTGTCCCCGGGGCCTGCGGTGTCCCCGAACTACTTCCCGATGAGCTCGGACACCTTGACGAACCGGTAGCCGCGCTTGCGCAGCTCCGGGACGATCTTGCGGATGGCCTCCTCGGTGACCGGGGCGGCGCTGCGCGTGCAGTGCATGACCACGACCGACCCGGGCTTGACCCCGGACAGCACCTGCTCGGCGACCGCGCCCGGATCCTTCGCGAAGGCGTCCCCGCTGACCACGTCCCACTGGACGGCCGTGACCTTCGCCGTGGAGATCGCCCGCAGCGCCTGGTCGTCGTAGCAGCCGCCGGGGAAGCGGAAGTACGGGACGGTGTTGACGGCTCCGGCCTTGCGGAAGGCGTCGAAGGCCCGGTCCACGTCGGCGCGGGCGGCGGCCTCGTCGAGGGTGGGCAGCCCGTAGCAGGGGGACTTGAAGGCGTGGTGGCTGTACGAGTGGTTCGCGATCTCGAAGTTGGGATCGGTGCCGATGGACTTCGCCTGGTCCGGGTACTCCTCGGCCCAGCGGCCCGTCATGAAGATCGTCGAGGGCACCTTGAGGGTGCGCAGCGTGGAGATCAGCTGCGGGTTGTCGAAGTGCTCCCCGTTCGCCGCGCGCGGCCCCTGGTCGGAGGTCATGTCGGCGTCGAAGGTCAGCGCCACGGTCTTGTCGGTCTGCTGTTTCGCCCGGTCGAAGACGGGGGTCAGGCCGTTCGGTCCGGGCGCCATCGTCGGGGCCTTGCCGGGAGCACCGGCCTGGGGGGACCCGGACGCGGATGCGGACGCGGAGGGGGAGGCCGGGGCGGGCGCGGCGGCGGAGGCGGACGCGGCGGGGGTGCCCATACGGGCTTCGCGGCCGGCGTCCGAGGTGCCGGTGCCGCCTCCGCATCCCGCGAGGGCGGCACCGAGAGCGGCCACGGCCGCCGCTTTGCGCACAGAAATGGTCACGTACGCAAAATATATGACGATCCGATAATCGAGCTCACCGACAGGCGGTCGAGCACGCGGGCAGTCGCTCGGGCCTCACACCGTCAGCAGCCGCCTGCGGCACTCCTCCACATCGAAGTCGGGCTTCGGGTACTGCGGGTCGATGGCCTCCAGGTGTTCCAGCAGCAGCTTGCTGATCGCCCAGTTGCGGTACCACTTGCGGTCCGAGGGGACCACGTACCAGGGCGCGGCGTCCGTGGAGCACTTCTCCAGGGCCAGCTCGTACGCCTGCTGGTACGCGGGCCACGCGGCGCGCTCGGTGATGTCGCCCGGGTTGAACTTCCAGTGCTTGTCCGGGTTGTCGAGCCGCTCCAGGAGCCGCTTGCGCTGCTCCTCGTAGCTGATGTGGAGGAAGACCTTCACCACGCTCACGCCGTCGTCGGCGAGGGACTTCTCGAACCGGTTGATCTGCGCGTAGCGGCGGCCCAGCTGACTGCGCGGCGCCAGCTCGCGGACGCGGGCGATGAGCACGTCCTCGTAGTGCGAACGGTCGAAGATGCCGATCTCGCCCGGCTGGGGAAGCGCCTTCATGACCCGCCAGAGGAAGGGGTGGTTCTGCTCCTCGGGGGTGGGCGCCTTGAAGGCCTTGATCCGGCAGCCGGAGGGGTTGAACAGGCCGATCACGTGCTTGACCGTGCCGCCCTTGCCGCTGGTGTCCATGCCCTGGAGGACCAGCAGGACGCGGCGGCGGTCGCCGGCGGTGCTGGCGGCGTAGAGCCGCTCCTGGAGGGAGGCCAGCCGCTCGGCCATCCCGGCGGTGGCCGCCACGCCGGCCGCCTTGTCGGTGGGACCCGCGGGGGTGGCGCCCGGGTGGAAGCCGCCGAGGTCGACGCGCTCGCCGGCCGGGACGCGGAGCACCGGGCCGAGAGGGACGCCGGAGTCCCGGGCGGCGGCCTTGCGGGAGCCCTTGGGGGCCTTGGAACTCTCGGCGGAGATGCGGAGCAGTTCGCGCAGCGAAACGGGCTTGGGCTTGGGCTTGGACTCGGGCTTCTTCTCGGCCTTGGCGGGTGCCGCGGAGACGGACGCGGCCTTGCCCGGCTTCGTGTCCTTGGCCGGCTTCTCGGCCTCGGAGGCCTTGGCCGCCTTCCCGCCCTTGGCGGCCTTCGCGTCCTTCTCGGCCTTCGCGACCTTCTCGGCCTTGGCCGGCTTCTCGGCCTTCGCGGGCTTCCCGGCCCTCGCCGCCTTCCCGGCCTTCTCCGCCTTTTCCGCCTTCTCGGGCTTCGTGCTGTCCTTCTTGGCCACCGCTACCTACCTCGATCCCGTCGCTTCCATATGATCTTCCGGCAAAACGGACGGCGCCGCGAGATGGCGAAAGACCAGGCCGTACGGGCCGGAGGGCGTCTCCGGCAGGGCCTAGGTCACTGCCAGGGGCCCGTCACGGCGAAGGTGGTTCCGGGGGCGTACGCGTTGACGTACATGGTCCGGGCGTCCGGGGAGAAGGTGACGCCCGCGAACTCCCCCCACTCCGGCGCCCCGGGCCCGCCGATGTCGTCGGCGTTGCGCGCCATCGGGTAGACCTCGCCGCCGGGGGTCACCCCGAAGACGTACTGCGCGCCGCCGCCGTCCTCGCACACCATCAGGCCGCCGTCCGGGGCCAGGCAGATGTTGTCGGGGGAGTCGCCGGGCAGCCCGATGTCGGCGGCCGGGCCGAACAGGACGTCCAGCCGGATCCGGGCGCGCGCAGGATCGTAGAACCAGACCTGCCCGTGGTGGTCGGCCGGGGAGCCCTCGCGGGCCCGGGAGTAGCTGGAGACGAAGTACACGCCGTCGCCGCCCCAGTAGCAGCCCTCCAGCTTCTGCGCGTGGGTGATCCCGCCGGGTCCGAAGTCCTGGAGCCGGATCGGTGTTCCGGAGGCCGAGGGGTCCGGTACGGGGACCCACTCCACCGGGAACTCGGCCCCGGGCCGGTCCACCACCGCCAGGTTCGCCAGTCCGGGGACGCGCATGGCCTCCAGCGTGCCGCCGGCGCGCAGGGAGCCGGGGCCGCCGAGCGGTCGGGTCGGCAGGAACCGGTAGAAGAGGCCGAAGGGCTCGACGAAGGCGTCCTCGGTCTCGTAGACCACCCCGAGGTACGGGTCCACGGCGACGGCCTCGTGCGCGAAGCGGCCCATCGCGGTGAGCGGGACCGCGCCGGAGCGGAAGGGGTCGGCCGGGTCGACCTCGAAGACGTAGCCGTGGTCACGGGTGTAACCGGAGGTGCCCGCCCGGTCCTCGGTCTCCTCGCAGGACAGCCAGGTGTTCCAGGGGGTACGGCCGCCCGCGCAGTTGACGGCGGTGCCGGCGAGGGCGACGCGCTCGGCCGTGACCCCGCCCGCCGGGTCGAGCGCCAGGAGGGTGCAGCCGCCGAGGGCGGAGGGGTCGTACGTGAGCCCGTCCACGGGCGATACGCGCAGGGCGGCCGTGGTCCGGTTCTCGTGGTTGCGCACCACCCGGACGCGGCCGTTCCCGGCGTCGAAGGCGGCCATGCCGTCGCAGTTGGCCGGGACGGTGCCCTCGCCGGAGCGGAGCGGGTCGCCGGCGCGCGAGAGCACGCGGTACGTGAACCCGGCCGGCAGGTCGAGCAGTCCGGCGGGGTCGGGCACGAGCGGGCCGTAGCCACGGGCGGCGACACCCGCGCGGCGCGCTCCCGCACGGGTCCCCGACCCTGCTCCGGCTCCCGGCCCGGCCTTCTGCCCGTCACCGAAACCTGCTCCGGCACCGGACCCCGCTCCGGCTCCCGGCCCGGCCCCCGCGAAGAGCGCTCCGAGTGCTCCGGTGAAGGCGACGGAGCCGGCGGCGAGCAGACTGCGCCGGCTCATGGACATCGGCGGCATCGGCAACTCCAGGCGGCACGGCGGACATGCGAAGGCCCCGTGGTACCACGCCGCCCGCCCACCCGCACTCCGCCGCGCGCGGCCATCCCCTCACCCGGGGGTACGGGGCTCCACTGCGCGGAGCCGTCCCCCCGGCCCCTTCCCGCTGCGCCGGACCATGCGGCGCGCGGCGGGGCTCTGCCCCGGACCCCGCGCCTCAAGCGCCGGCGAGGCTGAAATGACGCTCCGCGCCATCCAGCCCACACCGGGCACATGCAGTCCACCTCGGGCACATCCAGCCCACGTCAGGCACATGCAGCCCCGCCGGCGTTTGAGGCGCGGGGGTTCGGGGGCGGAGCCCCTGCCCGGGTCCGGGGCGGAGCCCCGGGACGGGGGGCCGGGGGCGGAGCCTCCGGTTTCGGGAAGGGGCGGGGTGGGGGAGTCCCGCCGGTCAGGCCGGGCCTGCCGGCAAGGTGTCTCCGAGGGGGCCCGGCGGCCGGGTCGCCCGGCGAGGACGGTCGGGCCGCCCGGCGAGGAC
>NZ_JBSGXB010000246.1:0-11724 GCF_053609185.1 Streptomyces sp. NPDC054956
TGAGGGAGAGCAGGAAGACGGGGCTCTCGCCGGCCTGGAAACGGTCCACGAGCTCCTCGCGGCGGGCCACCGGGGTACCCCCGTGCAGCAGTTGGTGGGAGATCCCGCGCGCGGTCAGATGCCGCTCGATGATGCGGGCCATCGTCACGTACTGCGTGAAGACCAGCACCGAGCCGCCCTCGGCCAGGATCGTGTCGAGCAGCTCGTCGAGCAGGGCCAGCTTCCCGGAGCGGTGCGCGATCCGGGGCTCCGCCTCCTTCAGATACTGCGCGGGGTGGTTGCAGATCTGCTTGAGCGAGGCCAGCAGCTTCATGATCATGCCGCGCCGCTCGATGCCCTCGCTCGCGCCGATCACGGCCATCGCCTCGTCGACCGCGGCCTGGTAGAGGGAGACCTGCTCGCGGGTGAGCGAGACGGGGTGGTCGGTCTCCGTCTTCGGCGGCAGCTCGGGCGCGATCCCGGGATCGGACTTCTTGCGCCGCAGCAGGAACGGCCGTACCAGCGCGGCCAGTCGGGCCACCGCCGCCTCGTTGCCGCCGTCCTCCTCCGTCTGGTGCTCCACGGGCCGGGCGTGGCGGGCCCGGAACGTGGTGAGCGGGCCGAGCAGCCCCGGCGTGGTCCAGTCGAGGAGCGCCCACAGCTCGGAGAGGTTGTTCTCCACCGGGGTACCGGTCAGCGCCACCCGCGCGGGCGCCGGGATCGTGCGCAGTGCCTTGGCGGTCGCCGAGTGCGGGTTCTTGACGTGCTGGGCCTCGTCGGCGACGACCATGCCCCAGGGCTGTTCGGCCAGCCGGGCCGCTCCCGCGCGCATCGTCCCGTAGGTGGTGAGAACGAATCCGCCCTCGAGCCCTTCGAGGCTGCGGCCGGCTCCGTGGAAGCGGCGCACCGGGGTGCCGGGGGCGAACTTCTCGATCTCCCGCTGCCAGTTGCCCAGCAGCGAGGCCGGGCAGACCACCAGCGTCGGCTCGGGGCGGTCCCGGTGCAGGTGGAGGGCGATCAGCGTGACCGTCTTGCCCAGTCCCATGTCGTCGGCGAGGCAGCCGCCGAGTCCGAGCGAGGTCATCAGGTCCAGCCAGGCCAGGCCGCGGGCCTGGTAGTCGCGCAGGGTCGCCTTGAGCCCGGCGGGCTGGGGCAGCGGGGCCAGTTCCCCGGTCAGCCGGTCGCGCAGGGCGGCGAGCGCCCCGACGGGGACCGCCTCCACCGGCTCGCCCTCGACCTCGGTCGTCCCCGAAAGGACGGCGGCCAGCGCGTCCACCGGGTCCAGCAGGCCCAGCTCCCGCTTGCGCGCCTTGCGCACCAGCTCCGGATCGACGCGCACCCACTGGTCGCGCAGCCGCACGACGGGCCGGTGGGCCTGCGCGAGCGCATCCATCTCCCCCGGGGTGAGCCGGTCGCCGCCCAGCGCCAGCTCCCAGGAGAAGGCGAAGAGGTGCTCGGCGTCGAAGAAGGCGGTGCCGTCGGTGGCGGACCCGGGCGCGGTGGAGCGTACGACCGCGGTCGCCGACAGCGTACGGGCCAGGTCGCGCGGCCAGTGGACCAGGACTCCGGCCGCCGCCAGCCGGGTCGCGGCGCGGCCGAGGAGGTCTTCGAGTTCCGCGTCCGAGAGGGCCAGGACATCGGGGACCGGCTGGTCCAGCAGGCGCAGCAGCGGCGGCCAGACCCGGGCCGCGCGGCGCAGCGCGAGCACGGCGTCGATCCGGGCGCGGGGTCCGAAGCCGGCCGCGGCGGCGCCCGCCCAGAGAATCGAGGCGTCCGTGACCAGCGTCGGGTCGGCGAGGCTGTGCACCTGGACGACGGCGGCCCCGGCGCGGCGGGTGTCCTCCCCCTCGGCCTCGTCGAAGAGCCGGAAGGAGGACAGGTCGAGCCGCAGCGAGATCCCGACGCCGGCGTCCGCGCCGGAGGCGACCTGCGCCACCCAGTCCCGCATGCCCGGGACGTGCTGCGGCTCCCGGGCGGCGAACGGCCGGCCCGCGGCGAAGGGGGCCGCCGGGGTCCGGGGCAGGCTGTCGGCGACGGCGTCGAGGAACGCCCGGACCAGCGCGACCGGTTCGGGCAGTTGCAGCGGGCGCCGGCCGGGGAGCGGAGTGGCGTACCCCTCGTGGGGCATCGCGGCGGCAACCGCCCGCAGGTGCCCGACGTCCTCGGCGTCCAGGGGCCCGGCCCGCCAGGCGTCGATCCCCTCGGGGGTCAGCCCGGGCAGCAGCCGCCCCCGGGCCACGAGCGTCAGCGCCTGAACGGCGGCGGTCCCCCAGGCCCGCGTCGCGGGATGCGCGGCAGGACTGCGAACCGCGCGCACGAGCAACGGCAGGGCGGCGGTCACCGTGAGGAAGACAGCGGGCACGTCCCGACGACGGACCCCGTCACCGTGCGCCCGAACAACCCCCAACGCCCCAGGCACACCTCTGCCCTCGCCTTCGGCGGGCAGCGATCCCCCGTCGGGCGCCCAGAAGGCGATCCGGCTCTCCCGCGGAACGGCCCCGGGCACGAACACAGCGGCACAGCGAAGCAGCCCTCCCGGCTCCACAGAAGCCTGCCCCCGCACCATGCTGTCCCCCCTTCACCCTCGGACGGCCGTACTGATCCCTCTGCCGACGAGTCTAGGCGCGCCCACTGACAATCCACCTGACCTGCAGATTCACCCGCCGCCGGGGCACGGAGCGCCGGGCACGGGTTTCAGCGGGTCCAGCGGGCCTGCTCGTGGGCGAAGCCGTACACCGGGCGGCCCGGGGGTGCCGCGGAGGTGCGCCAGGGATGGCCGTCGGCGTCGACGCGCAGCGTGCCGGAGCCGGTGGGGGAGGTCCAGCGCAGGTCCAGATACCAGTCGCAGTCGCAGCCGGTGGTGGTCGCCTCCACCCGTAGGACGGCCGGTTCGGCGGCCGAGACCCGGAGCGGGAAGGCGGGGGCCTCGATGCGCTCCCCCGCGTCGTTGCCCGCCACGGGACGGGCCAGCGGGCGCGGCGCGTCCAGGTTCACCGCGAAGCCGGCCGGTGTGAGCGCCCCGCCGCAGCCCCGGGACATCTCGTAGACGTTCCACGGGAGCGGGGTCCGCCGCGCGGCCACCCGTACCGCCAGGTCCTGCAGGACCACGGCGTCCGGACCCGTGCCGTGCAGGGTCACCTCCACGATCTGCGTCCGCGCGTGCACGGCCCCGCGCGCCGCCGCCCACGCGGGCGCGTCCGCCTCGACGGGAGGTGGTGGCACCGCCGAGGGACCCGGCTCGGCGAGGTACGCGTGGTCGCAGCCGGACGCCCACACGTGCGACCGTACGCCCGCGCGCAGCGGCACCGCCGACGCCGACGCCGACGGCACCGATACCGAAGCCTTCGGGCCGGTCACGGCCGTCGCGGCCGCCGCCGAGCTCGGCGTCGGGTTCACCTCGGCCGTCGCCGCCGGTCCGGCCTGCGGCGCGCGCGGATCCGGACCCGTCCGGCCCGTTGGACCGGACGTACCCGACGGCGCGAAAGCCACGAACCCCGCCGCGAGCGCGGCAACCCCCACGGCCGCCCCGACCAGGAGCCCGCGGCGCCTGGGCCCCACCACGGGCACGACAGGCACGCCCGGCCCGGCATCCACCTCTGCGCCCGCCACCGTCGGCACCCCTGCAACCGACGCCGCCGCATGCCCGTCGGGCCCTGTCGGGACCCCTGCGGACGAACCCGCTGACACCGCCGACGCCCGGCGTCTGGCGTCCGCGAGGAGCCACGCTCGGTGCAGGTCCAATGCCTCCCCCGGGGTGGCTCCGCAGGCGCGCGCGAAGCGGTCCACTGGTGCGAACTCCGCGGGTACCGCCTCGCCGTTGCAGTACCGGTGCAGGGTCGACGTGCTCGTGTACAGGCGCCGCGCGAGCGCCCCGTAGCTCAGTGCGGACCTGTCCTTCAGCTCCCGCATCGCCCGCGCGAACGACTCCGCCTCGGCCGACCTCTCCGCCTCACCCACGCCGTCTCCCCGTCCCGCTACCCCGTTCCATGCATGGGGTGTTCCCCCAGGTGACAGCGCGTACGGCCGTTCCAGTGTCCCGGTTCCTCCACAAACCGTCGCCCCGTGCCCCGGTCCGGGTAGAGGCTCTACGCCGACAGCGGCGCAGCAGCCCAGCCGCACAGCCCGAACACCCAGCGCATCCAGCGCACCCGCACGGGGAGACCGCCATGTTCCGACGCACCGCCCGCACCACCACCGCCCTCACGGCAGCGGCAGCGGCGGCTGCCGCCGCCCTCGTCCTGACCGCCTCCACCGCCACCGCCGCCACCGCGCCCGGGTTCATCGGCGGCGCCGACCTGCCCCCGCACCCGGGCTCGCCCTGGTACGCCGGCGAGGTCACCAAGGGCCTGCCCGAGTCCGCCCCGTTCTGCCTGGAGGGCGCCCTCCCTGCGGCCGGGAGCTGGCACCGTGTCTTCGGCACCGAGTTCGACACGGGCGCGGTCCAGGTCTCCGTGCGCGCCTCCTCCGCCGGCGCCGCCGCCGGGCTCGCCGCCTCGCTCGAGCGGAAGGTGGCCGCCTGCGCCGCCGACTGGCTGCGGGCCACCCCGGGCGGGACGGCCTCCTGGCAGGACTACGGGAAGCTCTCCGTCGAGGAGGGAGCGCACGTCTACGGGGTGCACACCTCGCTCCCGGAGTCCGAGCCCGGCGTGCACCTCTACGGGATCGGGCGCGACGGCTCCACCGTGACGGTCGTGCAGTGGGGGCAGATGGGCAATCTCTCCGACGCGCCGGTCCCGGCCTTCAAGAAGACGACGACCGCGGCCGTGAACAAGCTCAACCCCTGACGCCGCACGTCCCCGGTGGGACCATGGAAGGAGGTCGGACAGAGGACAGAGGACAGAGGACAGAGGCAGAGGCAGAGGCAGGACGACCGCGTCGAGGCGATGGCCATGCGTACGGGAAACGAGCCGGTGACCGCCCGCAGCGCGCTGCGGCTGCGGTTCTGGCTGAGCCTGTGGGGACTGCTCTGGTCCGGTGCCGGCGCGGCGGTGTTCGCGCTCGCCGCGAGGCCCGGCTGGGCCGCCGCGTGCGCCGCCGTCGCCGTGCTGGCTGCCGTGGACCTGGCCGTCGTGTTCCGCCACATCCGCCAGGGCCCGCACTACCAGCCCGGCCCCGACATCCCCCCGTACGAGCCGCCCCGAAGGTAGCGGACCGGAGGGAGTGGACCGGAGGTGGACCCAAGCCCCGGGAGCGGGCCTACTCCTCGAACCGGGCCGCCGCCAAGTAGTCCGGCCGGGGGTCCAGCGCGGCCGCCAGCCGGAAGTGCTTGCGGGCCTGCTCGGGCCGGCCGGAGCGCTCGTGGGTGCGGGCCAGCGCGAAGTGGGCGAAGGCGTTGTCCGGCTCCCGCTCCAGCACCAGCTCGAACTCCAGCTCCGCCGGACGCAGTTGGGCCGCCGCGAAGAAGGCGCGGGCACGCAGCAGCCGGGCCGCCGTGTTCTCCGGGTGGGCGGCTATGACCGAGTCGAGCAGTTTCACGGCACCGCGCGGGTCGCGCGCGGCGAGGAGCTGCTCGGCGGCCCGGTAGTCGATGACGTGGGTCTCGGGCGACGGCGGCGAGGACGGCGGCGGCGGGAGCTGCGGCGTGGAGTCGGACACGGTCTCTACCTTCCCTTCGTCGGCGTGTTCAACGCCCCGCGGCCCGTCGGCTATCGCGCCCGGGCCTCGAGTTCCTCCCACACCTTGCGCACCTGCGGTTCCAGCGCTTCCAGCGGCCCGTCGTTGTCGATCACGAGCGTGGCCACGGCGAGCCGCTGCTCCCGCGTGGCCTGCGCGGCCATCCGGGCCCGCGCCTCCCCCTCGTCCATGCCGCGCAGCGCGGTGAGCCGGGCCAGCTGGGTGGCGGGCGCCGCGTCCACCACGACGACCAGGTCGTACAGCGGCGCGAGCCCGTTCTCCGCGAGCAGCGGTACGTCGTGCACCACGATCGCGTCGGGTCCCGCGGCGGCTTCCAGCTCGGCGGAGCGGGCTCCGACGAGCGGGTGCACGATCCCGTTGAGGGTCCGCAGCTTCTCGGGGTCGGCGAAGACGATCGACCCCAGCTTCGGCCGGTCCAGCTCGCCCCCCGGGGTCAGCACGGACTCCCCGAAGGCCGCCACGACGGCCGCGAGCCCGGGCGTGCCCGGCTCCACGACCTCGCGGGCGATCCGGTCGGCGTCCACGAGGACCGCCCCGTACCCCGCCAGCAGCCGCGAGACCTCGCTCTTGCCGGCGCCGATTCCGCCTGTCAGGCCAACTTTCAACATGCCCGGCAGACTAGCCTCCGCGCCCCGGGGCCCGTACAGCCCCCTGCCCCGGACGGTGCCCGGTGGCTCAGCCCTCACCCTCGCGCTCCGCGAGGAACCGCTCGAACTCGCGCCCGATCTCGTCCGCCGAGGGGATCTCCGCGGGCTCCGCGATCATGTTGCCGCGGGTCTCGGCGCCGGCCGCCGCGTCGTACTGGTGCTCCAGTCCCTGGACGAGGCTGACGAGCTCCTCGTCGCCCTCCCGGATCTGCCGGTCGATCTCCGTCTGGGTGCGGTGCGCCTCGGTGCGCAGCGCGTGCGCGACCGCCGGCAGGACCAGCCCGGTCGCGGCCGTGATCGCCTCCAGGACGGTCAGCGCGGCGTCCGGGTACGGCGAGCGCGCCACGTAGTGCGGTACGTGGGCGGCGACGCCCAGTACGTCGTGCCCGGCCTGGCCGAGGCGGAACTCCACCAGCGATTCGGCGCTGCCCGGCACCTGCGCCTCGTCGAAGGGGCTGCGGTGGCCCGGCATGAGGTCGGTCCGGTTGCCGTGCGGGGTGATCCCGACGGGCCGGGTGTGCGGGACGCCCATGGGGATGCCGTGGAAGTTGACGGAGAGCCGCACGCCGAGGCGCTCGACGATCTGCCGGACGGCGACGGCGAACCGCTCCCACTCCACGTCCGGCTCGGGGCCCGACAGCAGCAGGAAGGGCGCGCCCGTGGCGTCCTGGACCAGGCGCACCTCCAGGAGGGGCTCCTCGAACTCCGTCCAGTGGTCGCGCTGGAAGGTCAGCAGCGGGCGGCGGGCCCGGTAGTCCACCAGCCGGTCCGCGTCGAAACGGGCCACGACCTGGTGGGGCAGGGTGTCGAGCAGCCGCTCGACGATCTGCTCACCGGTCTCGCCCGCGTCGATGTACCCCTCGAAGTGGTAGAGCATGACCAGCCCGGCCGAGTCCTGGGCGAGCGCCAGGTCGGCCACCGCCAGGCCCTTGGCGTCCCATTCGTACAAACCCTGTGGATCAAGCACCGTCACCACTCCTCCTCGCCGCGTTCTCTGCCAAGAACGTCCAAGGAGCCGTGACCATTCCCCAGTTGGCGGTATTCACCGCAACCCGTGCGATCTTCGCGGTCCGCCGCGGCCCGCGCGGGGCGCCCGTACAACGCGGGAAGGCCCGCCCCCCGAAGGGGACGGGCCTTGCCGTGGAACATTCAGCTCGGCTCACGCCGCCCGCGAGCGGGCGGCGTGTCGCGCTGCTGCGATCAGCTCTGGCCGCCGGCCAGCTTCTCGCGGAGCGCGGCCAGGGCCTCGTCCGACGCCAGGGCGCCGGAGGTCTCGTCCGCACCCTCGGAGGAGTACGAACCACCCGAGATGCCCGCACCGGCGCTGCTGCCACCGGCGGCCGGAGCGGCCGCACCCTCGGCAGCGGCGGCCTCGTCGGCCTCGCGGCTCTTGATGACCTGAGCCTGGTGCTGCTCGAAGCGCTGCTGCGCCTCGGCGTACTGGGTCTCCCAGGCCTCGCGCTGCTTGTCGAAGCCCTCGAGCCAGTCGTTGGTCTCGGGGTCGAAGCCCTCGGGGTAGATGTAGTTGCCCTGGTCGTCGTAGGACGCGGCCATGCCGTACAGGGTCGGGTCGAACTCGACCGACGCCGGGTCGGCACCGAAGGACTCGTTGGCCTGCTTCAGCGACAGCGAGATCCGGCGACGCTCGAGGTCGATGTCGATGACCTTGACGAAGATCTCGTCGTTGACCTGGACGACCTGCTCCGGGATCTCCACGTGGCGCTCGGCCAGCTCGGAGATGTGGACCAGACCCTCGATGCCCTCGTCCACGCGGACGAACGCACCGAACGGAACCAGCTTGGTGACCTTACCCGGGACGACCTGACCGATCTGGTGGGTCCGGGCGAACTGCTGCCACGGGTCTTCCTGCGTCGCCTTCAGCGACAGGGAGACGCGCTCGCGGTCCATGTCGACGTCGAGGACCTCGACGGTGACTTCCTGACCGACCTCGACAACCTCGGACGGGTGGTCGATGTGCTTCCAGGACAGCTCGGAGACGTGGACGAGACCGTCGACGCCGCCCAGGTCCACGAAGGCACCGAAGTTGACGATCGAGGAAACGACGCCGGAGCGGACCTGACCCTTCTGCAGGGTGGTGAGGAACGTCTGGCGAACCTCGGACTGGGTCTGCTCGAGCCAGGCGCGGCGGGACAGGACCACGTTGTTGCGGTTCTTGTCCAGCTCGATGATCTTCGCCTCGAGCTCCTTGCCCACGTAGGGCTGGAGGTCGCGGACGCGACGCATCTCGACGAGGGAAGCCGGGAGGAAGCCACGGAGGCCGATGTCGAGGATGAGACCACCCTTGACGACCTCGATGACGGTACCGGTGACGATGCCGTCTTCTTCCTTGATCTTCTCGATCGTGCCCCAGGCGCGCTCGTACTGCGCACGCTTCTTGGACAGGATCAGACGGCCTTCCTTGTCCTCCTTCTGGAGAACCAGGGCCTCGATCTCGTCGCCGACCTTGACGACCTCGTTCGGGTCGACATCGTGCTTGATCGAGAGTTCGCGGCTCGGAATGACGCCCTCGGTCTTGTAACCGATGTCGAGGAGAACCTCGTCACGGTCGACCTTCACGATGACGCCGTCGACGATGTCGCCGTCGTTGAAGTACTTGATCGTCTCGTCGATCGCGGCGAGGAACGCTGCCTCGTCACCGATGTCGTTGACCGCAACCTGCGGGGTGGTGGCGGTGGTCTCGGTGCTGCTCGTCATGTGGGTAAGGGCTCCGGTTACGGACAGAAAGTCGTAGGTACTGCTACGCCGGGAGCCCTTATCGGCATCTGCCGAAGAAGCCGGACAGCCAAGGAAGCCCCAGTTCCGCGAAACGCGGGGTGGGGGCCTCGAAAACCGAGGGGTCATCAACAGATACAAGCGCAGCCTGCTAGGTCTGAGGAGCACAGGCTCGCAGCGCAACTTGTAGCATACGGGGGCAGCCGGACAGGGTCAATGCGCGAAGGCGCACACCCCGGGCGGATCGCCACACAACCGGCACAATTAGTGGGCGGGCAGGCGCCGATGGCCCTTCCCGCCCGCTTTCCGCAGACATTCGCAGACTACGACGACGGGCCCCATGAACCAAGAGGACTACGCCCCCGAAGAAGCGTACGAAGCCGGCTCGGCCGCGGAGGACGACTCCGAGGCCACCCGGCGTGACGCCGGGGAAGCGGAGAGCAGCCGCGCGAGCCGTGGCTGGTGGGACCGCAACGCCGACGAGTACCAGAACGAGCACGGGGCCTTCCTCGGCGACGACCGCTTCGTCTGGGGCCCCGAGGGCCTGGACGAGGCGGAGGCGGCCCTCCTCGGCCCCGCCGCCTCCCTCAAGGACAAGGACGTCCTGGAGATCGGCGCCGGCGCCGCCCAGTGCTCGCGCTGGCTCGCCGCCCAGGGCGCCCGCCCCGTCGCCCTGGACCTCTCCCACCGCCAGCTCCAGCACGCCCTGCGCATCGGCGATGACGTCCCCCTCGTCGAGGCCGACGCCGGACGCCTCCCCTTCCGCGACGGCTCCTTCGACCTCGCCTGCTCCGCCTACGGCGCCGTCCCCTTCGTCGCCGACCCCGTGAACGTCATGCGCGAGGTCCACCGCGTCCTGCGCCCCGGCGGCCGCTGGGTCTTCTCCGTCACCCACCCCATCCGCTGGGCCTTCCCCGACGAGCCCGGCCCCGAGGGCCTGTCCGTGGCCGCCTCCTACTTCGACCGCACCCCGTACGTCGAGCAGGACGAGCAGGGCCGCGCCGTGTACGTGGAGCACCACCGCACCATCGGCGACCGGGTACGGGACGTGGTCGCGGGCGGCTTCCGCCTCCTCGACCTGGTCGAGCCGGAGTGGCCCGCCTGGAACCACCAGGAGTGGGGCGGCTGGTCCCCGCTGCGCGGCAACCTCATCCCCGGCACGGCGATCTTCGTGTGCGAGCGGGACTGACACCGTGATCCGTACGGCCGACCTCGACTCCCTTCCCGTCCGGGAAGCCGTGCCCGCGCTGGTCTCGGCGCTGGACGCCCACGGCACCGCCGTCCTGTGCGCCCCGCCCGGGACCGGCAAGACCACGCTCGTGCCCCTGGTACTGGCGGGGCTGACGGGGGGCGGCCCGCGCCGCCGGGTCGTGGTCGCCGAACCCCGCCGGATCGCCGCCCGCGCGGCGGCCCGCCGGATGGCCTGGCTGCTCGGCGAGCAGGTCGGCGCCTCCGTGGGCTTCACGGTGCGCGGCGAGCGGGTGGTGGGACCCTCCACCGTGATCGAGGTGGTCACCACCGGGGTGCTGCTCCAACGGCTCCAGCGGGACCAGGAACTGTCCGGGACCGACCTGGTGATCCTGGACGAGTGCCACGAGCGGCACCTGGACGCCGACACCGTCGCCGCCTTCCTCCTGGACGTACGCGAGACCCTGCGCCCGGAGCTGCGGCTCGTCGCGGCCTCGGCGACCACGGACGCGGCCGGCTGGGCGCAGCTTCTTGGTCGTGGCAGCCTGGGGGGCGCCCCCGTCGTGGAGGCGGCCGGCGTCTCCTACCCGGTGGAGACCGTGTGGGCCCCGCCGGCCCGGCCGGTGCGGCCCCCGCACGGGATGCGCGTGGACCCGGCGCAGCTGACGCACGTGGCCTCGGTGGTCCGGCGGGCACTGGCGGAACGTTCCGGCGACGTCCTGTGCTTCCTGCCCGGCGTCGGCGAGATCGCCCGGGTCGCCGGGCAGCTCGGCGGGGCCGACGCGGAGGTCCTGCAGATGCACGGCCGCGCCCCGGCCGCCGTACAGGACGCGGCGCTGTCGCCCGCGTCCCACCGCCGGGTCATCCTCTCCACCGCCGTCGCCGAATCCAGCCTGACCGTGCCCGGCGTACGGATCGTCGTGGACTCGGGGCTGGCCCGCGAACCCCGGGTCGACCACGCGCGGGGCCTGGGCGCGCTGGCGACCGTACGGGCGTCCCGCGCGGCCGGCCGCCAGCGCGCCGGCCGGGCCGGGCGCGAGGCCCCGGGCACGGTGTACCGCTGCTGGGCCGAAGCCGAGGACGGGCGGCTGCCCGCCTACCCCTCCCCCGAGATCCGGATCGCCGACCTGGCGCAGTTCGCCCTCCAGGCCGCCTGCTGGGGCGACCCCGACGCGGCCGGCCTGGCCCTGCTCGACCCGCCGCCGGCCGGAGCGATGGCCGCGGCGCGCGAAGTCCTGCTCGCCGTGGGCGCGGTCTCCCCGGCGGGGCAGCCGACGCCCCGCGGTGCCCGGATGGCCCGCCTCGGGCTGCACCCGCGACTGGCCCGGGCCCTGCTCGACGGCTCCGCCGCGGTGGGGCCCCGGCGGGCCGCGGAAGTCGTGGCGTTGCTGAGCGAGGAGCCGCCGCGCGAGTACGGGGACGACCTGGCCGCCGCCTGGCGCCGGGCCCGCGCGGGCGGCGACCCGTACGCGTCCCGCTGGCGCGCGGAGGCCAAGCGCCTGGAGCGCGCCGCCGCCGAAGGAAGCCCTGCGGGGCATTCCCC
>NZ_JBSGXB010000247.1:0-11711 GCF_053609185.1 Streptomyces sp. NPDC054956
GGGCGAGGGCGGTGTCCATGACCACGGAGGTCCACATCTCCACCCGGCGGTGGCCGTCCTTCTCTACGACGTAGCGGTCCAGTCCCTCCATCGCGGACTTGATCACCGGGTGGTCCTGTCCGAAGCCGACCGCGTCCAGTCCCATGACCACGTTCGCGGTCTGCGGCCAGTTGCCGCCCCAGCTGCCGTCCTTCTCCTGGGTCCGCACGAGCCAGTCCGCGGCCTTGCGGACCGCCCGGCGGCGCAGGAAGCCGACCGGGTGGCGGGCGTACCAGTGGCTGATCGTCGTCCCGATGCGCAGGGCGGCGGGCCTGGGGAGCCTGCGGCGGGCGCCGGGCCGGGCGAAGAGTTCGTCGATGGTGAAGCCGGCGGGGACGACCGGCCGTTCGGCCATGAACAGGCTGTTGGCCACCACGATCCCGCGGGCGGCGGCGCCTATCTGGTAGATGTTGCCGGGAATCCTGCTGGGCAGCAGGACGATCTCGGCCGGGATGAGCGGGATGTCGCGCCAGGGCCACAGTCCGATCACGGCCAGCCAGGCGAGCATGAGGAGGTTCTCGACGCCCTCGATGCCGCCGTTGGCCCGGATCGAGCCGGCCGCCGCGCGCATCGCCGGTTCGTCGGGGTCGTGGCCGGCGAGCCGCAGCGCGACGTAGCAGAAGATGGAGAGCAGCAGCTCGTCGGGCCCCTTGTAGTAGGAGGCCCAGCCGCCCGACTCGGACTGCTCGCTGAGGATCGTCCTCGCCGCGGCGGCGACCGAGCCGTCGTCCGGCAGCCGCAGGTAGTGCCGCAGGATGACTTCGCCGGATTCGCCGATGAGGCTGGTCTCGAAGTCTCCCTTCCAGTGGCCGGCCGGGTCCTGGCGCTCCCGGAGCGTTCGGGCGGCCAGGGCCAGGGAACGGTCGACGCTCGCGGCGAACGCGCGGGCCGCGTCGGCCGGGGTGGCGTGAGTGGCCTCGGTGGCCTGGGTGGTCGTCACTTCATCCCTCTCGTCGATTCGTGGGCGGCCGGGGCGACGGGGCTCGGCCCCTCGCCGCCCGCGGCAGCGATCTTGAGCTGGCGGACGTACATGAAGGCGGTGAAGCTCGCGCACAGCGCCAGCGCCGGGGCGCCGATGATGTACGCCCACACGTGGCGGATGCCGAACCGCCGGGCCTCGACGACCATGAAGGCCGCCAGTGCCGCCCAGATCAGGAACAGGTCGGCGTAGATGAACTGGGCCGCCGGGTTGGTCAGCGCGTCGCGCATGAAGGTGCGGATGACTCCGAAGGGGCCGTCGTGGATGTTGTCCACGACGAAGTCGACGGCCAGCGCCCCCATGACGCAGGAGCCGGCGGCGGAGAAGCCCGCGTAGAACAGGCACAGGGCACGGTCCCTTCCGTGCACCTCAGCGAGTTTCGACACGTCGGCCTCCGGAGCGGTGGGCGTGCGCGTGCCGGGGCGAGTGGTCCGGTCGTCTGTCGTACCGGTACGCGTCGAGGTCGAAGTGCCGGGCCCGCCACGCGGCTTCGTACCGCGTGGCCGGGCGGACGGCGGGCGCGTCCCCGTGCTCGTCGAGGTAGTAGGTGTTCGAGGTCCGGCAGCTCTCGTCGAGGAACACCGTGTTCGGCTGCCTGCGCAGCGTCCTGCGGAAGGACCTGTCGTGTTCCTCCGGCCGGACGGAGGCTTCCGTGGCGCGCCGCCGCCGGGCCTCGGTGATCACCCGGAGCGCGTGGGTGACCTGGTAGTCGATCATTCCGAACCAGGATCCGCCGGTGAACGCGTACGGGCCGACGATGAACCAGAGGTTGGGGAACCCCTTGACCGAACTGCCCTCGTACGTCTGGAAGCGCTCGGTCCTCCAGAACTCCCGGAGCTCCCGGTTCCCGGGACCGTGCACCGGGAAGGGCGGCAGGTTCTCCAGGACGTGGAAGCCCGTGGCGAGCACCAGTACGTCGAGCCGCCGCTCCTCGCCGTCCGCCGTGTGGATGCCGGTCTCGGTGATCCGCTCGATGGGTTCGGTGACGAGCTCGACGTTCTCGCGGGTGAAGGTGCGCCAGTAGCCCTTTCCGAACGAGGGCCGCTTGCAGCCGAGTCGGTACGCGGGGGTGAGCTTCCTCATCAGTTCGGGGTCGCCGCCCACCTCGCGGCGCAGGTGGCGCCGGGACAGCGCTTCCCCGGCCTTGACCAGGAAGGGGAACTGCCGGTGGTAGATCATGGCGATGACGAAGCCGAGCTCGGTCACCGTGTCCGTGAGCAGCCGGACCGTGCGCTGGGTCCACGGGGCCGCCCGGAAGATCCGGTTGAGGGCGGCGGGCATCGCGAAGTCCGGTTTCGGGAAGACCCAGATGGGCGTGCGCTGGAAGACGTGGAGCCGATCCGCGCGGGGGGCGATCTCCGGGACGATCTGCACGGCCGACGCGCCGGTTCCGATCACTCCGACGTCGCGGCCCTCCAGCTCCAGCGAGTGGTCCCAGCGCGCCGTGTGCACCACCTCGCCCTTGAAGGAGTCGAGCCCCTCGATCGCGGGCGGCTTGGGCTTGGTGAGCCAGCCGGTGGCGCAGATGACGAACCGTCCCGTGGTCCGGGTGCCGTCCGCCAGGGAGACGGTCCACAGGTGCTCGGCCTCGTCGTACTCGGCCCGCTCCACCCTCGCGTTCAGCCGCAGGTGGCCGCGCAGGCCGTACTTGTCGACGCAGTGCCGTGCGTACGCCTTCAGTTCCGCGCCGGGAGGGAAGGCCCGGGACCATTCCGGGGAGGGTTCGAAGGCGAAGGAGTAGGAGAAGGCAGTGATGTCCACGGCGATGCCGGGGTACTGGTTGGCGTGCCAGCTGCCTCCGATGTCGTCCTGCTCGTCCAGGACGAGGAAGTCCTCGATGCCGGCCTTGCGCAGGCCGATCGCGGTGCCGATTCCGGAGAACCCGGCGCCGATGACGAGCACTTCGTGGTCCGGCGTCCGGGGGGCTCCCGGTGGCTCCGGTGCCCCGCTCCGGCCGGTCACAGGACCAGTCCCGTCGCGAGCAGGGCCCCGAAGACGAGCAGCAGGACACACGTCTCCTCCAGGGCCGCGATCAGCTCGCTGCCGCGCGCTCCGGCGAGCACCCGGCGCACCGGGGGGACGGCGAAGGGGACGGCGGCCACCAGGAGGAGCAGCCAGGGCCCGGCGGCCGCGGTCAGGAGCAGTCCGGACACGAAGGCCTCGCCCACGCAGAGCAGGTAGTAGACGCGGGTGCGGGTGTCACCGAGGCGCACCGCGAGGGTGATCTTTCCCGCGGCGGTGTCGGTCGGTATGTCGCGGAGGTTGTTCGTGGTCAGCAGCGCGCAGGCGAGCAGGCCGATGGGTACGGACGCCCAGAGCGCGAGCAGGGGCACCCGGCCGAGCTGGATGTAGGCCGTGGCGCACACGGCGATGACCCCGTGGAAGAGGAAGATGCTGATGTCGCCGAGTCCCAGGTAGCCGTAGGGCCGGGAACCGCCGGTGTAGAACCAGCCGCCGAGCGCGCAGACCGCCGTCAGGGCGAGCAGCCACCAGGAGATGGTGACGGCCATGATGATTCCGGCCAGGGCCGCGATCGCGTACAGGGTGAGCCCCATGCGCAGGACCTGCCGTGGGGAGGCCTGGCCCGAGCCCACCAGGCGGACGGGGCCGACCCGTTCGTCGTCGGCTCCGCGCACCCCGTCGCTGTAGTCGTTGAAGAAGTTCGTGCCGAGGACGAAGCCCAGGCCGAACAGCAGGGTCAGGGCGGCGCGCCACCAGCTGAAGTGGCCGAGCGAGCCGGCGACCGCCCATCCCACCACGATCGGTGCCAGGGTCACGGGCAGGGTCTTGAGCCGGGCACCGACCACCCAGTTCCGCACGGCGTCGCGGACCGGCAGTTGCTCGATGGTCACCATTTCGTCCCCACCCCGAGGAAGAGGACTCCGGTGGACTTGACGGGCACCATGCGGACCTCTTCGCGGCGCCGGGCCAGGTAGCGGATGCCGTCGAGGAACCCCGGTCGCAGGCCGTGCAGTTGCAGTTCCACCCCGTGCTCCCGGGCGGTCCGCGTCAGCCGTTCCCGGTTGACGAAGAGGCGGTGGTCGTGGGTGCCGCGGGCCGGCCTGCCCGGGAGGGGGAGGTTCTCGGCGAGGGTGATGGACACCAGTCTGGCCGTCCTGGTGTCGGCGATGGTGTCGACGATCAGCGTGCCGCCGGGGCGCAGGACCCGGCACAGCTCCGCCACCACCCCGTAGGGATCGGGTACGTGCTCCAGGCACTGCCCCGCCGTGACGACGTCGAACGACTCGTCCTCGAAAGGGAGTTCGGCGATGTCGGCGCGGACGACCTCGTCGAAGCCGTGGCGGAGCGCCTCGTCGAGCGATTTGGCCGACAGGTCGACGCCGACCACGCGGTAGCCCTTGCCCGCCAGGTGCGGTCCGAACAGGCCGCCCCCGCAGCCGACATCGAGCAGCTGCGCGTGCTCCCGCCGGGCGGCCGGAACGTACCCGGCGCGGGCGCGGGCGATCCAGCCGAGCGGCGCCAGCGGCCCTCTAGGGTCCCACCATTGACCGGCGAGACGATCGTAATCGCTGATGAAGTCAGTACGGAGCCCTGTCACAACCACCCTCCTGGATCGATACGCCAAGCCCCTGCGGGGGTTGGCACTGCCTGGCTCGCCGCCGAACGGCGCGAACGGTTCACGCCGTGTCGCACAGCGCTTCCTGCGCGGGGTGCTGGGAGGCGAGCCCGTCCACGAGGTCGCGCAGACACCGCCGTACGAGGGGAGCCCGGTGCACGAAGGACGGATGGGATTCCAGCGCGTCCAGGGCGTCCGCCATGTAGCGCTGCGCCACGTCGGCCGCCCGGCCGATCGAGCCGGTCTCCTGCATGGCGTCGATGATCGCCTGGCATTGCACCGGGGAAATGGGCTGCTCCCGCAATACCGGAAGAATGCGGTCCGGCGAATCCCTTACGGCATAGATCACCGGAAGGGTGTAGACGCCGTTGAGAACGTCCTTTCCGGGCTGTTTTCCCGTTTCCTGACTGCAGATGTCCAGGATGTCGTCCCAGATCTGGAACGCCATGCCGAGATTGTACCCGAAGGCCTCCAGTGCCTCTTGGGACGCAATGTCACCACCGGCCTGGGAGGCCCCCATCAGGGAGGCCGTGCGTATGAGACGTGCGGTTTTACCGGAAATCGACGTGAGGTATTCCTCTTCGGACCGCAGGGGATCGAAGAGCTGGGTGGTCTCCAGCATCTGGCCCACGCACAGGTCGATCAGCGTCTCCGCCATGGTCATCATGCGGGAAGCGCCGAGCGAGGCCGCGGCCTGCATGCAGCGGGCGAGGAGATAGTCCCCGGTGAGCAGTGCGACGGCGTCGCCGTACTTGGCGTTCGAGGTGGGCCTGCCACGCCTGACCTGGGCTTCGTCGATCAGGTCGTCGTGGTACAGGGTGGCGATGTGCAGGACCTCCACGACCGCGGCCCCGTCGATGACGCGCTGGGGCGTGACCCCGGCCCCCTCGTCCTCCAGGAGGTACGAGGACAGGAGCACGAGCGTGGGCCTGAGCAGGCGGCCCGTCTGCTCCACGGCGTACATGATCGGTTCGTGGATCCTCTGGTGCGGCGGCACCGCCAGCGAGTAGAGACTTTCCCTGACCCGCTCCAAGTCGCCTTTGAGCCGTTCTTGAATCCGAACGAGTCCGCCATCGGTCGGAAATTCTCTTCCGATCAGGGTCGATATCTCCTTCATTGATGCTCCCTTCGAGTCCAGGTGGCCTCAAGTGCGGTGCAACCCTGCATGGGACATTAGGAGGAAGCATTGAGAACGAGTTGAGAATGGATGGCGACATGGAAAGCGTTTCCTCGGTACCGAAGGCACCCGGCGCGAAGGCCCTCCTGGGGCACCTGCCCGCTCTCCTGCGCGCGCCGCTGGCCTTCCTGCGCGGCCTGCCCGCGCACGGTCCGCTGGTGGAGATCCGGCTCGGCCGCAAGCCCGTCGTCGTGGTGTGCGATCCCGAGCTGACCCGTTCGCTGCTGGTCCAGGACCGCGTCTTCGACAAGGGCGGCCCCCTCTTCGAGCGGCTGCGCGAGGCGGGCGGTCAGGGCCTGGCCACCTGCCCGAGCGGGGAGCACCGGCGACAACGCCGGCTGATACAGCCCGCGTTCCACCAGGCCCGCTTCCCGGGCTACGCCGGCATCATGACCGCGCGGATGGACGCCATCCTGGGGAGCTGGCGCGACGGCCAGACCCTCGACCTCAGCGTGGAGATCCGCAAGATCGCCGCGGACGTGGTCATCGCCGCCGTCTTCGGCACCCGCCTGGAGAGGGGCATCCACACCCGTCTGGCCACGGACTTCGACACCCTCCTCTCCGGCTTCACCCGGCACAGCCTCCTGCCGAAGCCGCTGCGCAAGGTGCCCACGCCCGGCAACGTCCGCTACGACCGGGCCACCAAGCGGGTGCGCGAGACCATGACCGGTCTCGTCGCCGAGCACCGCGAGCGCGGGGCCACCGACGAGACGAACCTGCTGTCCATGCTCATTTCGGCCCGCGACCCGGAGAGCGACTCACCCGCCCTGAGCGACGAGGAGCTCGTGGACCAGGCCGTGACCATGTACTCGGCCGGCACGGAGACCACGGCGGGCTCCGTGGGCTGGGCGCTGTACCTGGCGGCCGTGCACCCCGAGGTCCTCGGCCGGCTGACGGACGAGATCGACACGGTGCTCGGCGGCCGCACCGCGACCTGGGAGGACCTGCCCCACCTGACCTACACCCGACAGGTGTTGAGCGAGGCCCTGCGGATGTACCCGCCCGGCTGGTTCCTGACCCGGCAGACGATGAAGGACGCGCAGCTGGGCCCGTACTCCCTCGCCGAGGGCACGACGATGGCGTACAGCCCGTACCTCATCAGTCATCTGCCGTCGCTCTACCCCGACCCGGAGCGCTTCGATCCCGACCGCTGGATCCAGACCGGCCGCCAGCCGCAGGTGCCCGTCACCGTGTTCGGCGGCGGTGCCCGCAAGTGCATCGGGGACGAGTTCTCGCTCATCGAAGGCGTCCTGCTGCTCGCGTCCCTGCTCAGCCACTGGAACGTCGATCTGCACGCCGGCAGCCTGACCCTCCCCAAGCTCCCCCAGCTCACGCTGAACCCGGGCCGGATGGTGGCCACCCTCACCACCCGAGCCCGCGTCGGGGCCCGCTAGCGCCCGCTGTCCGCCAGCGCGGGGGCCTGCGCCCCGCGCTGGTGCGGGACCGGGGAGGACGCCTCCGCCAGTCCGTGGTGGAGGCCGTCCTGGTGGAGCGAGACCGTCCGCGTGGGAGCGGGGATCGAGATGCCCTCCGCCCGGAACCGGCTGTGCAGCCGCTTGATGAACTCGTGCTTGATCCGGTACTGGTCGCTGAACTCGCCGACGCCCAGGATCACCGTGAAGTTGATCCTGGAGTCCGCGAAGGTGTGGAAGCGGACCTTGCCCTCGTGGTCGGGGACCGCGCCGTTGATGTCGGCCATCACCCCGTCGACCACCTCCAGGGTCACCCGCTCCACGTGCTCCAGGTCGCTCTCGTAGCCCACGCCGACCTGGACGAGGATCGACAACTGCTGTTCCGGCTGGGTGAAGTTGGTCATGTTGGTCCGCGCGAGCCGCCCGTTGGGGATGATCACCAGGTTGTTGGAGAGGTTGCGGACCACGGTGTTGCGCCAGTTGATGTCGACGACGTACCCCTCCTCACCGCTCGTGAGACGGATGTAGTCACCGGGCTGCACCGTCTTCGAGGCGAGGATGTGGACGCCCGCGAAGAGGTTGGCGAGGGTGTCCTGAAGCGCCAGGGCCACCGCCAGACCGCCCACGCCGAGAGCGGTGAGCAGGGGTGCGATGGACACGCCCACGGATTCGAGTGCGACGAGCAGGCCCATCGCGAGCACCACGACCCGCGTGATGTTGACGAAGATGGTGGCCGATCCGGCCACTCCCGTCCGTGCCTGCGCCACGGACTGGACGAGACCCGCGACGACCCGGGCCACGGCGAGCGTGGCCATGAGGATCAGCAGCGCGGTCAGCGTGTGGTTCACCCAGCCGGAGACCCGCGTGCCGAGGGGCAGGGTCGAGGCGGCCACCGCGGCGCCCGCGATGACGGCCGCCGCCGGCGCCAGGGTGCGCAGGCCGTCGACGATGATGTCGTCGCCGCTCCAGCGCGTGCGCAGGGCGTGCTTGGCCAGCCACCGTACGAGGGCGCGCATCAGCAGCCCGGCGACCGCGCCGGCGGCCAGCGCGATGCCGGCGACCAGCCAGTCGTGCAGCACGAGGTCCCGGGTCAACGGACGCCCTCCGCCCCTCGCCGTGCCGGGGAAGCGGCGCCGGGCACGGCCGGCCGCCGTATGAGGTGTGTGGTCACCTTGTCACCTGTCAGTTCGTCGTGCGTGGAGCGGCGTTCGCGCATGCGTGCGCATCCGGAACGGGCTGCCATCCTGCCCCATGGACGGGACGGCTCCGCACGTGGGCCGGGTCCGGGCCGTCTACCGGCCTTCGTCCTGGGGGCCGGGGGGCTCGGCGGCCGCCGGGTCGAGGATGCGGTTGAGGAAGCTCCTGGTCCGCTCGTGCCGGGGGGCGCCGACCACCTGCGCCGCCGGACCCTGCTCGACGATCACTCCGCCGTCCATGAACACGACCCGGTCGGCGACCTCGCGGGCGAAGCTCATCTCGTGGGTGACGACCATCATCGTCATGCCCTCGCCCGCCAGCACCCGCATCACCGCGAGGACCTCGCCGACGAGTTCTGGGTCGAGTGCCGAGGTCGGCTCGTCGAAGAGCATCACCTCGGGGCCCATCGACAGGGCCCGGGCGATCGCCACCCGCTGCTGCTGGCCGCCGGAGAGCTGGGCGGGGTACGCCCCGGCCTTGTCGGAGAGGCCGACGCGGGCGAGGTTCTCCCGGGCCACGGCCGCGGAACGCGTCTTGTCCCGGCCCAGGACCCGGCGCTGGGGCAGGGTGAGGTTCTCGGTGACGTTCACGTGCGGGAAGAGGTTGAACTGCTGGAAGACCATGCCGATGCGGCGGCGCACGGCGTCGATGTCCACGTCCGGGTCGGTGACCTCGGTGCCGCCGACGAAGACCTTGCCCCCGCTGGGCTCCTCCAGCAGGTTCACGCACCGCAGCAGCGTCGATTTGCCCGAGCCGGACGGCCCGATGACGCACACCACCTCGCCCCGGGCGATCTCCAGGTCGATGCCGCGCAGGACGTGGTTGGCGCCGAACGACTTGTGCAGGGCGCGGATCTCGATCTCCGGGCCGTCCGTGGCCATCGTGTCCACCGCTTCCGTCTCCTGTGGCATCTCGTCCTCACGTGGCCTTGTCCGCGCGCGCCTCCAGGCGGCGCACCACGAAGCTCAGCGGCACGGTCACCAGGAGGTAGCACAGGCCCGCGACCAGGATCGGGGTGGAGTTGGCGGTCTGGCTGGCGAGGTCGCGTCCGAACTTGGTCAGCTCACGCTCCTGCAGGGTCACGCCGAGGAACAGTACGAGCGAGGAGTCCTTGAACAGCAGGACCAGTTCGTTGGTGAGCGGCGGGATGACGATGCGGAAGGCCTGCGGGATGACGATGGAGACCATGGCGCGGGCGTGCGAGAAGCCCAGTGAGCGGGCCGCCTCCAGCTGCCCCTTGGGCACCGCCTGGATGCCGGCCCGAATCGTTTCCGCCATGTAGGCGGCGGCCACCAGGCCGAGGCCGAGCGCGACCTTGCCGTACGTGCCTCCGGGGATCTCCGTGCCGGGGAACGCCAGGGGCACGGCCACACCCACGAAGATGAAGATCAGCAGGGCCGGGAGGCCCCGGAACAGCTCGATGTACACACTGGCGACCCACCGGTACGGGGCCACCGAGGACAGCCGCATCATGGCGATGACCAGGCCGAGCACCAGGCCGAGCAGGAACCCGGACAGGGTGTAGACGACCGTGTTGCGCAGGGCCGTGGTGATGATCTCCGGGAACAGCCGCAGCGCCAGGTCCTTCTGGGCGAACTGGTTCCGCAGGCGGTCCCAGTCGGCGTACGTCCCGATCAGGACGAGTACGCCGACGAAGAGCGCGTACTGCAGGCCCTGCGAGACGCGGCGGCGCTGGCGGCGGGTCAGCCGAGAGCTCACGACTTGGCCTGGGGCAGCGGCCCGATCCACTGCTCGTAGATCTTCTTGTAGGTGCCGTCGGCCTTGGCGTCCGTGATCGCCTTGTCGATCGCGGCCAGGAGGGCGGTGTTGCCCTTCTTCACCGAGAAGCCGTACTGCTCACCCGTGTCGATGTTCTGTCCGAGGGTGAACTCGGCGGCGTTCTTGGGGTCCTTGAGCCAGCCCTGGACCACCGGGTAGTCGATGACGACCGCGTCGACCTGGCCGGTGCGCAGCCCGTTGAGCACGGCGTCCGAGCTCTCGAAGGCGACCGGGTCGAAGCCCTGGCCCTTGGCGTAGCTCTCGCCGGTGGTCTCCGCCTGCGCGCCCAGCTTCTTCGACTTCGCCTTGAGGTCGGCGAGCGAGGTGATGCCGCTCTTCTTGGTGGCGAGCAGCGCCTGGGTCGCGTCGAAGTAGGGCACGGAGAAGTCGACGTTCTTCTTGCGCTCGTCGGTGATCGTCATACCGGCGGCCGCGAGGTCGCACTCCCCGGAGTTCAGGAAGGCGCCGGTCTTGAAGTTCTCGAAAGGCGTGTCGAGGATCTTCTGCTCCACCTTGAGCCGGCTCGCCACCAGGTCGACCAGGGCCACGTCGAACCCGACGACCTTGCCGTCCTTCTCGAACTGGAACGGCGGGTAGGGCAGGTGGGTGCAGGTGGTCAGCTTGCCCTTCTCGACGACGGGTACGCCGCCGGCCGCCTCGCCCGCGCCGTCGCCGCCCGAGGAGCATCCCGAGACGAGGAGGGCGCCCGCCGCGGCGGCTGTGGCCGCGACGCGGATGCGGAGGCTGCTACGGCGACTGCGGGTTCCTCTGGCCGTCCGGAACACGGTTGACCTCCACGAGTGCGGGGCGAGCGGCGATCACGGGACGGGACCGTCCGCCGAGATCGTAAGCCACGGGCAGCGCACACCGAGGGATCTTCGACGCGGCGTTCCGGGGACCCCCGACCGGACCCGGGCGATTCCGGCCATGATCACGGACCCGGCCGCGAGGGGCTTCCCCGGACGCTCCGCACGCCAGCCCCGGGCGCGTCCCTCGGGCCCCGGACGTGCACGGGAGCCCCCCTGATGTCGCACAAATGACCGGATCTCAACGCCCCCCGGCCGCACGCTGGTTCGCCGTCGGGCCACCTTCCGGTTCCGTTGGCCGGCCCGTGCGCCGGCGGCCGCCGAGCCCGGCGATGACGGTCAGGGCCAGCAGCAGGCCGCCGGCCGTCGCGGCCAGGGCCGGGGCCGGGCCCCACAGGGTCCATGCCGCCCCGAACAGCAGGGAGCCCGCGAACCTGGACAGGGCTTGCGCCGTCTGGAGTACGGCGAGTCCCGTGGTGCGCAGCCCGTCGGGGAGCAGCGGGCCGGCGGCGGCCATCAGCACCCCGTCGGTGGCCGCGTAGAACAGGCCGAGCAGCCCGAGGAGCCCGGGCAGCGCGAAGTCGAGCGCGGGTCCGGACGGCACCGGGGCCAGGAGCAGCGCGCAGGCGCCGAGCAGCAGCAGGTGCCCGCCGAGGAAGACCCGGTGGCGCCCCAGCCGGTCGGCGAGCCGGCCCATCGGCACCGCGGCCACCAGGAAAACGCCCCCGGTGCCCACGGGCCGCAG
>NZ_JBSGXB010000248.1:0-11604 GCF_053609185.1 Streptomyces sp. NPDC054956
GGGGCTGTTTGGCCCTCGGGCGGCGCATAAAACGCCGGAGGGGCTGGATCTGGTCGCCCGCCGGCGGTCACGTGCAGGCCGACGCCGGCCAAAATCTAGCCCCGCCAGCGTTTGAGGCGCGGGGTTTGGGGCGGAGCCCCAGGACACGGCGCGCAACGCGAACACCCGCAGAAGGGACGTCATGCTCGACCACCTGATCAAGGGCGCCACCGTCGTCGACGGCACCGGCGCCCCGGCCCGCGTGGCCGACGTCGGGATACGCGACGGCCGGATAGCCGTCATCGCCGTGCCCGGCACCGTCACCGAACCAGCGACGACCAGCGAGGACGCGCAAGGCCTCGTACTCACCCCCGGCTTCATAGACCCCCACACGCACTACGACGCCCAGCTGTTCTGGGACCCGTACGCGACCCCCTCCATGAACCATGGAGTGACCACCGTCGCGGGCGGCAACTGCGGATTCACCCTGGCCCCCCTCAACCCGGCCCGCCCCGAGGACGCCGACTACACCCGCCGCATGATGAGCAAGGTCGAGGGCATGGCCCTGGCCGCGCTCGAAGAGGGCGTCGACTGGACCTGGTCCACCTTCGGCGAGTACCTCGACGCGCTCGACGGCCGCATCGCCGTCAACGCCGGCTTCATGGTCGGCCACTGCGCGCTGCGCCGGCACGTGATGGGCGAGGACGCCACCGGCGGCAAGCCCACCCCCGAACAGATGCAGGCCATGCTCGACCTGCTCCACGACGCCATGAACGCCGGCGCCTGGGGCCTGTCGACCACCCAGTCCTCCACGCACTCCGACGGCTCCGGCGCCCCCGTGGCCTCCCGGCACGCCGAGCCCGCCGAGCTGATCGCCCTCTCCAAGGCGGTCTCCGAGCACGAGGGCACCCAGCTGGAGGCCATCGTCGCGGGCTGCCTCGACCAGTTCGCCGACGAGGAGATCGACCTCTTCGTCGAGATGAGCGCGGCCGCCGGCCGGCCGCTGAACTGGAACGTGCTGACCATCGACGCCTCCGTTCCCGAGCGCGTGCCGCGCCAGCTCGTCCCGAGCGAGCGCGCCCGCAAGGCCGGCGGCCGCATCGTCGCGCTGACCATGCCGATCCTGACCCCCATGAACATGTCGCTCGGCACGTTCTGCGCCCTCAACCTGATCCCCGGCTGGGGCGAGATCCTCGGCCTGCCCGTCCCCGAGCGCATCGCCAAGCTGCGCGACGCCGACGTACGGGCCGAGATGCTGCGCCGCGCCGACAGCAAGGAAGCCGGGGTCTTCCGGCGCCTGGCGAACTTCGGGCGCTACGTCATCGGCGACACCTACAGCGAGGCCAACGAGGGCCTGTCGGGCCGCGTCGTCAACGACATCGCGGCCGAGCGCGGCCAGGACGCCTTCCAGTGCCTGGTGGAGATCTGCGCCAACGACGACCTGCGCACGGTGCTCTGGCCCATGCCGACCGACAACGACCCGGCGACCTGGGCGCTGCGCGCCGAGACCTGGCAGCACGAGGACGTCATGCTCGGCGGCTCCGACGCCGGCGCGCACCTGGACCGCATGTGCGGGGCCCCGTACACGACCCGGTTCCTCGGGGACTGCCTGCGCGGCCGCAAGCTGGTGCCGCTGGAACAGGCGGTACGGATGCTCACCGACGACCCGGCCCAGCTGTTCGGGCTGCGCGAGCGCGGGCGGATCGAGGAGGGCTTCCACGCGGACCTGGTCCTCTTCGACCCGGAGCGGATCGAGGCCGGACCGGCGACGCTCGTGCACGACCTGCCCGGGGACAGCCCGCGGCTGGACGCGCGGGCCATCGGCATCGTGTCCGTACGCGTCAATGGTGTGGAGACCATCCGTGACGACGAGATCACGGGGGCGATCCCCGGGATCGTGCTCCGTTCGGGCCGGGACACGAGGACGGTGAGCACCAGGTGACCAGCGCACAGAAGCTCTACATCGGCGGCGAGTGGGTCGAGCCGGCCGGCGGCCACTACGAGGTGGTCAACCCGGCGGACGAGTCCGTGGTCGGGCTGGCCCCCGAGGCCTCGCGCGGCCAGGTCGAGGACGCGGCGCGCGCCGCGGCGGCCGCCTTCGAGAGCTGGTCGCGGACGAAGCCGGAGGAGCGGGCCGCGATCCTGGACCGGGCCGCCGACATCATCCAGCGGGAGTACGAGCCCTGGTCGGCCCTCGCCCAGGCGGAGACGGGCGCCCCGACCGGGATCGCGCGCGGCATGCAGGTCGGCGTCGGGGTGACCCGCTTCCGGCGGTACGCGAAGGGCGCGCTGGAGCCGGTGGAGCGCGGGCTGCCGCCGCAGGTCACCGAGGCGGGCCCGATGGGCGGGGCGAGCGTGCTCGGCGCGCTGGAGGTGCGCCAGCCGGTCGGCGTTGTCACCTGCATCACCTCGTACAACAACCCGTGGGCCAACCCGGCGGGCAAGGTGGCCCCGGCGCTGGCCATGGGCAACACGGTGGTCGTGAAGCCGGCCCCGCAGGACCCGCTGTCGGTGTTCCGGATGGCGGACGCGCTGCACGAGGCCGGGGTCCCGGCGGGCGTGGTGAACGTGGTCTCGGGCACCTCGGTGGAGGTCGGCGAGGCGGCCGTGGACTCACCGGACGTGGACATGGTGTCCTTCACCGGCTCCACGGGCGTCGGGCAGCGCATCGCCGAGGTGTGCGGGCGCACGATGAAGCGGCAGCTGATGGAGCTGGGCGGCAAGGGGGCGGCGATCGTCCTCGCGGACGCCGACCTGGACGCGGCGGTCATGGGGATCGGCACCACGTTCTCCTTCTACTCCGGGCAGATCTGCACGGCTCCGACCCGGGTGATCGTGCACCGGTCGGTGTACGAACAGCTGGTGGAGAAGCTGCAGGGCTACCTGGCCTTCATGAAGGTCGGCGACCCGACGGTGAAGGGCACGGTGGTCGGCCCCGTCATCTCGGCGGCGCACCGGGACCGCGTGGAGTCGTACATCGAGCTGGGGAAGAAGGAGGGCGCGCGGATCGCCTTCGGCGGCGAGCGCCCGGTGGTCGGGGAGGGGGCCGCGGCGGGCAAGGGCTTCTACGTGGCCCCGACCCTGCTGGTCGACTGCACGAACGACATGCGCGTGGTCCGGGAGGAGATCTTCGGGCCGGTGGTCGTGGTCGTCCCCTTCGACGGGGACGAGGACGAGGCCGTGGCGCTGGCCAACGACAGCGACTTCGGGCTGCTGAGCTACGTGTGGTCCGGGGACGCGGCGCGCGCCTTCCGGGTGGCGCGGCGGCTGCGGGCGGGCGGGGTCGGCGTCAACACCATCGGGCGGAACATGGAGGCGCCGTTCGGCGGTTTCAAGCGCTCGGGCGTGGGCCGGGACGTGGGTTCGTACGCCCTGCACGCCTACAGCGAGATCCAGTCGATCGTCTGGACCGGCTGAGCCTCGGCCGGCCCCCGGCGGGCACGAGAGGGCGGGGCCGGGGCGTCGCGCCCCGGCCCCTCACCCGTTCCCCTGCCGGGTCAGTTCTCCGACAGGTAGTTCGTGAGGACGCAGCCCTTCACCAGGGCCGGCTCCTTGGTGTAGCCGCTCGGCGGCTTGAAGTCCGGGTGGCAGTTCAGGACGCGCAGGCCGCTCGCCGGGCCCAGCATGGCGGACATCGTCTCGGAGTCCTCCGACCCCGTGGCGAAGTCCTGGCCGACGATGGGGCCGATGTTGATCCGGTAGCGGGGGTGTTCGGCCCGCTTCTTGTCGAGGTCGGCCTTGTACGCGGCCTGGAACGCCTTCGCGTCCTTGATCATGAGGATGGTCGTCCGGCCGTCGTTGCACTTCCCGCGCTCGGTGACGGTGAACGCCTTGCCGTACGTGGGGTCGTCCTCCTCGGACTTGCCCTCGCGGGGTGCGGTGACGTTGGCGCACTTGGTGTACGCGCCGACGATTCGGGATGCCCCCGCCATCGAGCCGGCTTTCTGCAGCCCCTTGAACCCGGGCTCCCGCTTCTGGGGGGCGCCCTGGGCGCCGTTGCCGCCGACGGCGCCGGGGAGCGACGCGGTGTCGTCGCCCCCGCAGGCGGTGAGCGCGAACAGCAGGGCGAAGGCCCCGGCCGCCGTGGGCAGTTGTACGAGTCGCATGATCCGGTTTCCGGCTTCTCGGAGTAGGTGATCTTGAGCTCGCGCGACTGTACAAGATCATCGGGAGCCCTTCGCGTCCGGTCCGAGGGCCGGTCGGTACGGTCCGGCGTCGACGGTCCGGCCAAAGTCACACGGGAAAGTTTCGAAACGCCCAAAACGGACAGGGCTGCGGTTTCCGCATACCGGAACCCGATGTCCGCCACCTCGCGAACGGAGGATGGGTGCCCGAGCCAACCTTCCATTTCGAGCTACATGGTCGCCCGGTCATTCGGATTCGAAGGTCATCCGGGGTGTGGATATCCGGACTTAAGTCCTCCAGATATGGAAAACGCAGCGTCTAACGTCCTTACCCATGACACAGCTGGACGTTCGGCCCCGGGCCGGAGACACGGTAAGCGGGACGGCCCCCGAGGGTGACGTCCGCGGCAAGGGCCTCGGCAAGGGCTCCGTCGGCCTCGTGGGAAGCGCCGTCATCGGCATCTCCACCGTCGCCCCCGTCTACTGCCTGACCTCGACCCTCGGCTCCACCGCCGGCGAGGTCGGCGTCCAGA
This sequence comes from Streptomyces sp. NPDC054956, assembly GCF_053609185.1. Taxonomy (NCBI): domain Bacteria; kingdom Bacillati; phylum Actinomycetota; class Actinomycetes; order Kitasatosporales; family Streptomycetaceae; genus Streptomyces; species Streptomyces sp. NPDC054956. The sequence goes on from NZ_JBSGXB010000248.1 coordinate 4,637, forward strand.
TGCCGGCCGTCTTCCTCGCCGGCTTCCTCCCGATGCTCCTGGTCGCCTTCGCGTACCGCGAGCTCAACAAGTCCATGCCGGACTGCGGCACCTCCTTCACCTGGACCGTGAAGGCCTTCGGCCCGCGGATCGGCTGGATGTGCGGCTGGGGCCTGGTGATCGCCACGATCATCGTGCTCTCCAACCTGGCCGGCGTCGCCACGTCCTACTTCTGGCTGCTGGCCGGCGAGATCACGGGCAACCCGTCGATCTCCGCCCTGGACGACGACAAACTCGTCCACATTGTCACCTGCCTGACCCTCATCGCCGTCGCGACCGCCATCAGCTACCGCGGCATGACGGCGACCAAGGGCGTCCAGTACGCCCTGGTCGGCCTCCAGCTGGCCGTCCTCGCCATCTTCGTCGCCATGGCCTTCCAGAAGGCCTCGGCCGGCACCTTCGACACCGGCCTGGACTTCTCCTGGCAGTGGATGAACCCCTTCGCGGTCGAGTCCATGGCGGCCTTCACCGCCGGACTCTCGCTCTCGATCTTCATGTACTGGGGCTGGGACGCCTGCCTGGCCACCAACGAGGAGACCACCGGCTCCGCCAAGACCCCCGGCCGCGCCTCGCTCATCGCGATGGTCGTCCTCGTCGGCTCCTACCTGGCCACCGGCATCGCCGCCCAGATGGCGGTCGGCTCCGGCGCCGACGGCCTCGGCCTCGGCAACCCGGAGACCTCCGGCAACGTCTTCGCCGCCCTCGCCGGCCCCGTCATGGGCCCGATGCTCGGCATCCTGCTCTTCGTCGCCGTCCTGGCCTCCGCGACCGCCTCCCTGCAGACCACCTTCATCCCGGTCGCCCGCACGGTCCTGGCCATGTCCACGTACGAGGCGCTGCCGCCCTCCTACGCCAAGGTCCACCCGAAGTTCAAGACCCCCGGCCGCGCCACCGTCATGGCGGGCGTCGCGACCGGCGGCTTCTACACCGTGATGACCCTGGTCAGCGAGAACGTCCTCACCGACACGATCTTCGCGCTCGGCCTGATGATCTGCTTCTACTACTCGCTGACGGCCTTCGCCTGCGCCTGGTACTTCCGCGGCGAGCTGCGCCGCTCCCTGCGCGACCTGTTCTTCAAGGGCGTCTTCCCCGTCATGGGCGGCCTGCTGCTCGCCGCGGTCTTCTTCAAGACCCTCTACGACGCCTGGGACCCCTCCTACGGCTCCGGCTCCACCATCCCCGGACTCGGCGTCGGCAGCGTCTTCGTCATCGGCGTCGGCCTGCTGGCCCTCGGCCTGGTCGTCATGTTCGTCACCGAACGCCGCAGCCCGGCCTTCTTCCGCGGCGAGGTCCTGACGAAGTCCACCCCGTCCCTGGTGGTCGAGGACTGACCCCACCCCGTTCTGCCCCCGCTGTGTCATCGCCCCGGCCCCGGCCCGCCTCCCCAGGCGGCCCGGGGCCGGGGGCGTTGCGGGGGCAGAAGGCCGAGCTTGCCATGAACGGAACGGGACTGCCGTACTGAGCCCGAGACCGGGCTGCGGGGCGGAGGGGGAGTCCGCAGCCGCGGTTGCGGGCGGTGCGCATGCTCTCGTGACGGGGAACCCGGCGGACTTTCCGGCCGGGGGAAAGAGGAATCCGCCCATGACGGTCCAGGATCTGTTGGACCGTTTTCAGAAGGCGGGCGTCGGCGGATTCGCGGAACGGGTGGGGGCGGGCGGTGACCCGGGGTCGGGCGGGTCGTTCTGGTCGGTATGAACGCCATCAAGCGCAGCCTCACCGCCCTGGTCCTCTCCGGGGGCGCGGCCCTCGCCCTCACCCCCGCCGTCGCGCACGCCGCCGACGAGCCCGCCATCCAGGGACCCCCGATCACCCAGCGCGTCGGCGAGATCGTCGACCACCCCGGCGGCGCGATCAAGGACGCGAAGACGGCGGTGGAGGTCACCGCCTCGGCCGCCGGATCCGCCTCGAAGGCCACCGACGCCTCCCTCGCCGGAGCCGGGACCGCGCTGTCCACCGGATTGCCGAAGACGCCGAAGGTGGGCGGCTGAGCCCGCGGATCGCGGGCGCGGGAGCCGGTACGGGCGCGGCGGCGGTGCGGGTGACCAGGACCGGCGGGACCTCGCGGCCGCCGGCCCGCGCCGCCGCGTCCCGGTAGGCCGCGCAGGAGGGCCCACGGCGGGCGAGCGCTCGCGCTGATCTTCGGGCGGGCCCCCGGGGCCGGGTGGTCGTTGGGCCGGACATGATCCTCTGGTTGCTCAATCACCTCAGCACTTTTCTGCTCGGCGTCGTCCTCGTCGGCGGCTTCGTCGCCCTCGCCGTCGGCGGCAGCCTCGCCGCGCGCCGCAGATTCCCGCACCTCGCGGCCGGCGAGCACAACGAGATGGTCGGCGTGGCCCTGGGAATGTTCGGCGCGATCTACGGCATCATCCTGGCCTTCGTCGTCGTCACCCTGTGGACGCAGTTGGAGAACACCCAGACCATCGTCGCCACCGAGGCCACCGACCTGGCCCTCGTCGTCCGCAGCGCCGAGGTCTTCCCGCCGGCCGAACGCGCCCGCGTGGAACGGGCGGTGGGGGAGTACGTCCACGCCGTCGTCGAGGTCCAGTGGCCCCTCATGCGCGAGGGCCGGCCCAGCTACGAGGCCACCGCCGAGCAGACGCACGGCCTGTACCGGGCACTCCAGGCCTACGAGCCCGTCGGCGTCCGCGGCGAGACCTTCTACGGGGAGGCCGCCGGCCGCCTCAACGACGTCGCCGCGCAGCGCCGGGCGCGGGTGACCATGGCCGAGACCTCGCTGCCGATCCTGCTGCAAGTCCTCGTGTACGGGGGCGCGCTGGTGATCCTGCCGCTCACGTTCCTCTTCGGGCTGCGGAGCCTGAAGATGCAGCTGCTGTTCGTGTCGGCGGTGGCCGGACTGATCGGCTTCAGCCTGCTGCTGGTGATGGCGCTCGACCGGCCCTTCGCCGGGGACCTGAGCGTGAGCCCGGCCCCGTACAAGGAAGCGGCGCTCGCGCAGTTCTGGCGCTAGCGCAGCAGCAGCCGACGTTCGCGCCCTGTAGTCCCCCGGATCGCGGACGGCACCTGTGCCGGCGAACGCGACGTCGGAAAACCGCCAGCATGCTCGCGGTCGGTCGGGCGAGAATCCGCTCATGATCGCTGACGCGCAAGGAATCCGCATCCGGCATCGCGGGCACGAGCCGCAGGTCCATCCCACCGCCTACATCGCCCCGACGGCCACGCTCGTCGGCGATGTCCGCGTGGGGCCGAGGGCGCGGGTGATGTACGGCGCGGTGCTCGATGCCGAGGGGTCTCGGATCGAGGTCGGGGAAGCGGCGGTGATCTGCGAGAACGCGGTGCTGCGCGGGTCCGCGGTCGCAGGCGATCAACCGGTGCTTGTCGCCGACCACGTCTTCGTGGGGCCGCATGCCACGCTGCTGGGCTGCGAGGTCGGCAGGTGCGCCTACGTGGCGACCTCGGCAACGGTCCTGCAGCGCGCACGGTTGGGGGCCGGCTCGGTCGTCGCTGTCGGCGCGCTCGTCCACGCGCGCACCGTTGTGCCGGACGAGTACTTCGTGCCGCCGCACACCGTGGCGCTCGACGCACCGGTGCGGCTGCTGGCCCCCGGAGATCCGGGCATGGCCGAGGCCGTCCGGCGGGTGGGCTTCGCGCAGGTGGCGTTCGGCGTGGACGCGGAGTGGACCGACCGGATCAGCCGGTACGAGCGCATCGCGGAGGTGCGCGTCGCCGAGTTCGGCACGCACGCGGACGACGAGGTTCTGAATCCCGGCCAGCGCCGCAACAGCGGCCCTTGAGCTGCGTCGAGATGACGCCCCGTCCGGATGCAGCGCCCCGCGTCACTGGCGCCGCCTCCGGACGGGCGACCGGTCGGAAGGGGCCGGCCGTCGAACGCAACGGCCGGCCGTCAGCCCCAGGTGCGGGAGCAGAGCACGAGCCGGTAGCCGTCGGGGTCGGCGATCGTGACCCCGTACGTGTCCCAATACGGGTTGTGGGAGGCCACGCGGGTACCGCCGTGCTCGACGAGCCGGGCCACCAGGGCCTCGTCGAGGGCCTCGCCGAGGTAGACGACGAAGAGGTCGTCCACGGTGGGGGTGGGCACCAGGGGTTTCTCGGGGTCGTGGGTGAGCTCGAAGTGCCAGCCCCCGCCGGCGGGCCCGACCATGAGGAGGTCGTGCTCCCCGGGCACGTGCTCGGTGCTGCGCCAGACCACGTCGAGCCCGAGCCCGTCCACGTAGAACCGCTCGGCGGCGGCGATGTCGAGGGAGGGCCGGGCGACGCGGATGTGGGTGTGTGATTCGATCATGGGGGAGAGGGTACGGGCGCGGGCAGCTCCGTCACAGGACGGCGGAGAGGTCCAGGGCGTCCAGCCGGTGGGGGTCGGCGATCACGTCGATGGCGACGATCCGGCCGTCGACGACCGTGAACGCCATCATCGAGAACACGCGGTCCTCCACGACGCACACGATGCCCGCCGCGCCGTTGACGAGCACCGGGCGGACGAACGGGGCGAGGTCGCGGTAGAGGGCCGCCTGCGAGGCCACGGTCTTCGCGCCGGTCAGGACCACCGTCTGGCGGGCGCGCGCGACGCCGCCGTCGGAACGCAGGACGACGTCCGGGTGGAGCAGGGCGACGAGCGCGTCGAAGTCCCCGTCGCGGGTGGCCGAGAAGAACGCGCTGACGGCCTCGCGCTGGCGCGAGAGATCCGGGTCCGGCACGGGAGCCCGCCCCTGCACGCGCCGGCGGGCCCGGCTGGCGAGCTGCCGGGTCGTCGCCGCCGTCTTGTCGAGCATCACGGCGATCTCCTCGAAGGGCACCGCGAACATGTCGTGCAGGACGAACGCCAGCCGCTCGGCGGGCGCGAGGGACTCCATGACCACCATCAGGGCCAGGCCGACCGAGTCGGCCAGCATCACCTCGTCCTCGGGGTCGATCGCGGTGTCCCGGCTGATGACCGGATCGGGCATGCGGGTCTCCAGGGAGTCCTCGCGACGCGTCTCGCGCGCACGCAGCCCGTTCAGGCACAGCCGGGCCACGACCGTCGTCAGCCAGCCGCCGAGGTTCTCGACCTCGCTGACGTCGGTGCGGCTCAGCCGCATCCAGCACTCCTGGACCGCGTCCTCGGCCTCGCCGATCGATCCGAGCATCCGGTAGGCGACGGCGCGCAAATGGGACCGGTGCTCCTCGAACCGGACAGCCAGCAGGTCCTGCTCGTCCATGTCCACGTCCACGTCCCGTGCTCCTTCCGCGAGGGTTCTCAGCTCAGCAGTAGATCATCAGACCGGCGGAGAGCGAAGGACAAGTCAGGTGATCCGGCAGGTAGTTCGGTGGGCCGGTCGGGGAGGGGGCTGGGAAGTGGGCCGGGGAGCGGTGAGGAGGGCGGCCGCCGTGCAGGCTACTTCCACGGGTTCTCGGTGGATACGCAGCCCAGTGCGCGCAGCTGCGCATCGGTGTCCCTGAGGGTCTCGATGCCGTCGGCGATCCACGACCAGCCGTCGCCGGGGACGCCGTCCATCTCGTCGGGTTCTGTGGGTGGCGCGCCCAGGCCGGACGTGGCCAGCACCCGGCGCGTTCCCGCACCGATCTGCTTGCGGGCCTTCGTCCAGGACTCGTGGACCTTGGGGTCGGGGATCGTCGCGTAGCCCCGGGCGTCTTCCAGGCTGGTGGACAGGTTGCTCAGGTCGATGTACGCCTTGCCCGCCTCGTGGCTGCCGTGGGCGATCCTCGCCGAGGTGATCAGGCTGTTGAGCCGCTCGCGTCCGCCGCTCTGGTACCACTGGATGACGCCCGCACCCGACTTCGTCGGCTCGGGCGCCGTGTCGCTCGGGACGGGCTTGAAGCTCACGTTCGTGTTCGGCGCCTTGGTCTCCTGCTCGCCGGCGCAGCCGGAGAGCAGGAGGGCGCCGACGGCGGCGACGGCGGCAAGGACGGTCGAGCGGACACGCATGGATCCCCCGGGGCGGCTTCGGACGAGGCTTCGGATGGGGCTGTGGAGCGTGTTGCGGGTCGGGCCGGCGCGCGGTTCGGGCTTCGGGCTTCGGGTCAGTCCTTGCGGCCGGTCGCGGCGACGGTCACGCCGAGACCGATCATCGCGAGCCCGCCGGCCCCGCCGATCGCGGACAGCCGCCGGGGTGAGCGCGAGAACCAGCTGCGGGCGGTCGCGGCGACCATGCCCCACGCGCTGTCGCAGACCACGGCGATGAGGTTGAAGACGAGGCCGAGGAGCAGCATCTGGGCCGTTACGTGGCCCTGGTCGCGGTCCACGAACTGCGGGAGGACGGCGGCGAAGAACACGATCGTCTTCGGATTGGCCACGCCGACGGCGAAGCCCTCCCACAGCGAGCGCCACGTTCCGTACGCGGTCGCCTCCGTGCCGAATTCAGCGCGCAGGGAGTGGCGCTGGCGGAAGGCCTTGACCCCCAGGTAGACGAGGTAGGCGGCTCCCGCGAGCTTGAGCGCGGTGAACACGAGCACGGAGCGTTCGACGATCGAGCCCACCCCGAAGGCCACGGCGACGACGAGCGCGTACGCGCCGAGCGTGTTCCCGGCCACGGTCGTCAGCACGGCCCGCCGCCCCTGGGACAGGGCGCGCCCGATGACGAAGAGCACGCTGGGCCCCGGAATCACGATCAGCAGCAACGACATCGCGGCGAAGGCGAGCAGTCGGTCGGTGGAAACCATGCACCTCATCGTTCCGGACGGGGGGAGGGAGGGGAAGGGGTTTTCGGGGGTGGGGGGTGGGGGGTGGGGGTGGGGGTGGGAGGTGGGGGGGGTGCGACGGTGACTGGGGCTGCGAGCGGGGCGGGGGCTGCGGCGGCTGGTCGGGGGCGGGGTTGGCGGGGCCCACGCACTCGGTGACTTCGACGGTGACCGGGGGGGCGTCCCGGGCGTCGAGTGTCCTTCCGTGCCGGGCCGGCCTGTCAAGGGCGCTCCTTCGTCGCGTCGCTTCGCGATGGCCTTCGGCCACCCTTGAC